>NZ_JASLIX010000130.1:0-16617 GCF_030152715.1 Paenalcaligenes sp. | reverse complement strand
GCCTTAACCAGCAAATGAGCGAATTAGAGCGTTTAAAGCAGCGCCATATAGAACACATACAGTTCAGCATGGATCAATTACAAATCTCTGAGAACCAACGTCTACGCAGAAAAGCCGATCACCTTGCGCATATCGATCGGGTCTTTGAAGACTATCTGCATTGGTTAGAAAACACGCAGCTCATTGAAAAACACCCTTATTTGCAAGTGGTAGCGTTGTTTACAGGTCAGGTTCCACATAGGGGATAAAGCAATGTCGCACTGGATTGGAATTAGTAACGAAAACGAGTTTTACAGCCAGCATTATTTGGCAGAAATTTTTAATGGTGACGTCAAAGACGTATTAGAGGCGTGGCAACAACAAGAAAACGAAGCTCGCGCTGCGGCGGTCACTCCCCAAGATGTAGCCCAGATTTGGCGTACCCCCTGGGCACAGATAAATGGTTTAGCACGCGAAGGCTTAGAGACATTAGCCGACCTGCGCCGTAGCGATGCACCAACTCGCCTACGGGTAGGGCGAGAGTGGTTACAGCGCCTATTAGGGGTGTTGGGCTACCCCGTTACCCCCCAGTTAATTCGTATTGAGCACGCTGACTGTGATGTGCCGGTATTAGCCGAGGTCAACGATGCCCAGGGCCAGCCTTTGGTGTGGGTAGTAGAAGCCCAAGCCTTAGAGCATGAACTGGATACCGACCCGTTGGCTTTACCCATCCATACGTTACAGCTTGCTAGCCTGAGTCCTCAGGGCGATTACCGCTTAGCCGACGAGGTGGATTGGCAAAAACGCTTATCTGATGCCATTTTTAGCCAGCCACGCCCCCCGCGTTGGGTGCTTTTAGTCAGCCCCTATCAATGGCTGCTAGTCGATCGTACCAAATACGCACAAAACCGAATGTTGCGTTTTGATTGGTATGAGCTATTAAGCCGGCGCGATAACGACACACTTAAAGCCACCGCGGTTTTATTGCACCGCGAATCGTTATTAGACGGGTTACTCGACACGCTAGATGAAAATGCCCATAAACACGCGTATGGCGTATCCGAAGATTTGAAATATGCACTACGAGAAAGCATCGAGCTCTTAGGCAACGAAGCTGCTAAACAGTTGATTGAGCGCGCACGTGCTCACAACAAGGGCATTTACAGTGGTCAAAATAAGCTTGACCCCGAGCAGCTGTCAGTGGAATGCCTGCGCTTTATGTATCGCTTGTTGTTTTTGTTTTATATCGAGGCACGGCCTGAGCTAGGCTATGCCCCTGTACAAAACGCCACTTATTTACAAAGCTATTCCCTAGAGCATTTACGTGAACTGGAACTGATGCCATTGCACAGCGAAAGCGAGCGCAATGGGTATTATTTTCATGAGTCTTTGCAACTGCTCTTTGATTTGGTGGCCCAAGGTACCCCTGACACAGTTCAACTGGGCTTGCCTGACACACAGCTTAGCCAAAGCGCCCGCGATGCTTTCACCATGCACGCCATCAAATCGCATTTGTTTGATCCCCAGCGCACCCGGTTACTGAGTCAAGTACGCTTTCCAAACCATCTGTTGCAGCGCATTATTCGCTTAATGTCCTTGAGCCGTCCTGGCCAAGGTCGGGGCAGTCGCCGTGCACGAGCAGGACGAATTTCCTATGCGCAACTGGGCATTAACCAATTAGGGGCGGTATACGAAGCCCTATTAAGCTACCGTGGTTTTTTTGCGGACAAAGACCTCTACGAAGTTAAAAAGGCTAAAGAGCGTTATTCGGAACTGGATACTGGCTATTTTGTGGATGCCGATGCACTCGAAGCCTACACGGACGAGGAAAAGGTGTATGTAACCGATGAAAGCACCGGCCAAAAACGCCTGCGTGTGTATCCCAAAGGCAGCTTCATTTATCGCATGGCCGGGCGTGACCGAGAAAAAACCGCCTCATACTACACCCCCGAGGTGCTGACCAAAAGCCTAGTCAAATACGCACTTAAAGAACTCTATGCACAACAGTTGGAGCCGTTGGCTGACGACTATGCCCGTGCGCAACGCTTGCTTGAGCTAAAAATCTGTGAGCCTGCCATGGGCAGCGCAGCGTTCTTAAACGAAGCCATCAACCAGCTTGCAGAAAAATACCTGGAGCTCATGCAAAATGCGCTGGATCAACGTATTGCGCAACAGGACTACCAACAAGAACTGCAAAAAGTCAAAATGTACTTGGCCGATAACTGTGTGTTTGGTATTGACGTAAACCCCGTCGCGGTGGAGCTGGCCGAAGTGTCGCTCTGGTTAAACGCGTTATCGGCGGATCGCTTTGTTCCTTGGTTTGGTTTGCAGTTATTCCATGGTAACTCCCTAATAGGCGCTCGACGCGAGGTGTACAACAGCCAGCAACTGACCGCTAAACCCCGTGATAGCCATTTTTGGCTTAAACAAGCCCCCCAGCGTTTAAGCATGAATACACCAGTGGGTGAACAGCAGGTGTGGCATTTTCTGGTTCCAGCCGAGGGCATGGCAAACTACAAAGATAAAGAAGTCAAAGCCCTGTACCCCGAAGCGTTTAAGCAATTGGCGGCGTGGCGTAAAGATTTTTTTGCCCCATTTAGTGATTTTGATGTACAGCGCTTGCAAAAACTCAGTCAAAAAGTGGATTTGCTCTGGCAAGAACACACCCAAAGCCAACGTGCTATACGTCAAAAAACCAGTGATCCGTACGATGTATTTGGGATGCGCAGCCAACAGCGCCAACGCAGCTCCATCGCAGAAAAAGACCATATCCTAGAGCAAGAGCTGTATGCCAAAGGCCTTAGTAACAGCAGTGCTTTTGGGCGTTTAAAGCTAGCGATGGACTATTGGTGTGCGCTCTGGTTCTGGCCTATAGAGCATATTGCGGATTTACCCACCCGTGAAGAATGGCTGTTCGAGCTAGAAAATCTACTGCTCGGCGATCTCATCAGCACCACACCCCATGCACAGCAGGGGGATTTATTCGCTGCCACCAACCCAGAACAAGGCAAGCGTTTTGTGAGTGCGTTTGGAGTAGTCAATACCCAACTTTTAAAATCGGCTTTTTTCCGCTTTGAATTAGTAGAACGTATTGCCGCACAACAGGCCTTTTTCCACTGGTCCTTACGTTTTGCAGATATTTATGCGGACAGTGCCACCAAACAGGGGGCGGGAGAGCAAGAGGGCTTTGATTTGATCTTGGGGAACCCACCTTGGCTGAAGGTGGAATGGAGCTCGGTAGCGGTGTTGGGTGATTTTGAACCCAGATTTATTTTACGTAAATTCACCGCCCCTCAAATTGCTAAATTACGAGACGAAGTGTTTAGTACCTATCCGCAAGCACAAGCCATTTGGCTAAGTGAGTACGTGGGTAGCGAAGGCACACAGAACTTTCTTAATGCTTACAGCAACTACCCCGTCTTAGCCGGTGTGCAAACGAACCTGTATAAATGCTTCTTGCCGCAGGCGTGGAACAACAGTTCGCCCTTGGGCGTGAGCGGTTTCTTGCACCCGGAAGGGGTTTATGATGATCCTAGGGGTGGGGGGTTAAGACGAGAGCTATATAAACGGTTACGGGCGCATTTTCAGTTTCAAAATGAGTTTTCTTTATTTGAAGGGACTAATGACCATGGGCGTATGCGTTTTGGAATGCATATTTATGGGTTAGAGGATGTAAACGTAAATTTTTCACATATATCTAATTTGTATACACCTACTACGATAGATGCTTGTTTTTCTCATACTGGAAAAGGACAAGTAAGAGGCATTAAAGAAGAGCTGGTTTTACCAAATGGACAGACTCAATCAATATGGAACACTCAAGGACATAAATCTAGAATTATCAAAATTACAAAAAAGGAATTAGCTCTTTTCGCACAGCTTTACGATGAAGCAGGCACCGACCCCTTAGAAGCCCGTTTGCCCGCTTTACATACTACTCAGCTGTTAGCAGTACTACAAAAATTCGCGCAACAACCACAGCGTTTAGGCGATTTGCAGGGTGAATATTTTTCTACGCAGCATTGGAATGAAACGGGTGCTCAGTATGATGGCACTATCAAACGTGAAACCAGTTTTCCCCAAGACCCCAGACAGTGGATTTTATCGGGACCGCATTTTTTTGTAGGCAATCCTTTATATAAAACGCCCAGAGAGGTGTGTACAGCGAATAGTCATTACGACAGCATCGATCTCCTCACCATCCCCGATGATTATTTACCTCGCACCAACTACCTGCCCGCCTGCAGCGCCGACGAATACCGCTCCCGCACACCAAAGGTGAGCTGGGTGGAAGAGGGGGAAACCGAGCCGAAGAGAGTGACGGAGTATTATCGGGTAGTAAATCGAGAGATGATCGGGCCTTCATCTGAAAGAACTTTAATCACAGCGCTACTGCCACCTCAGATTGCACATATCAATACGTGCTTAGCAACTATGTTTAAGTGTTCATGGCAAATGCTGGATTATTTTGCAGGTACTCTTTCTATTGTCTTGGATTACAGAGTTAAAAGTACTGGTATGGGGCATGCGAACACCTCACTTATAAATCAGTTGCCTGTACTAAATAACAATGTATTAAGACCCTTATTACACAGTAGAGCATTGTTACTTGGTTGCTTAACGAGTCTTTACACCGACCTTTGGTCCTCCTGCTGGAATCCAGCCTTCACCCAACAACGCTGGAGTATCCCCGCCGATAGCGACCACCCTGGTGCTCAGGTCTTGCCTCAAGACTTCTTTCAAAATCTCACGCCCCACTGGCAACGTCATAATGCGTTGCGCACGGACTATGCCCGTCGCCAAGCCTTAGTGGAAATAGACGTGCTGGTAGCCCAAGCCCTTGGCTTGTCACTAGACGAATTGCTGACTATCTACCGTGTGCAGTTCCCTGTTATGCGCCAAAACGAAGCCGACACCTGGTACGACCAAAACGGCCGTATCGTCTTCACCCCCAGCAAAGGTCTCGTAGACGTAGGCCTGCCCCGTAACGCCCGCCGTGCCGATTTGGACAATGGCATCCGCTACAGCATCCACAGTGCTCAGCGCCAAGAAACGGACATCGCACTGGGCTGGAATGACATCCAAGACCTGCAAGCCGGCGACACCGTCAGCAAAACCTATCTGGACACCACCCAACCCGAAGCGGTAGAGCGCACCATTGTCTATAAAGCGCCCTTTTTTAAACCCAATCGTGAACAAGACTATGCCATCGCCTGGGCATTTTTTGAGAGCGAGAATTAGGTATGCTCCCCACACTGCTTTCCCGTGAAATTCACGTTGAGCTTAAACATTTTTTAAGCGCGGCTTTTCCAGCGCAGAACAAAGGGTTTCAGGATGAGACTGGTCAAAGCATCATGGAGCGTTTTTTAAACGCTACAGAGCAAGAGAGCAATTTGCTTAAAGGACCGTGGCTAGAAATCAAGTTGCCTTTTCGTTCTGCCAAAGCCAGCGAATCGCCATTAACACAGGTTAAATTACCCTTTGATCCGTATCAACACCAGCTGCGTGCTTATCAGCGTCTGGGTGGGGCGCAGCCGCGGTCTACGATTGTGGCTACCGGTACAGGCTCGGGTAAAACGGAGTGTTTTTTCTATCCGATTTTGGATTACTGCTTGCAAAACCGTCGCCCTGGTATTAAAGCCATCATTATTTACCCCATGAATGCTTTGGCATCGGACCAAGCTCGGCGTTTTGCACGAGAAATTCATGATAAGTATCGCGGCATATCTGTGGGGATGTATACGGGGGATAAAGACGGGGTAGACAGCAAGGCGATGACTGCCACCCATGTCATCACCGACCGTGAAACCCTACAACACAATCCGCCGGATATTTTGCTCACTAACTACAAAATGCTGGATTTGCTGTTGTTGCGTCCTAAGGATCAGCGTATTTGGCAGCATAATATGCGCACCTTTGATTTGTTGCGTTATGTAGTAGTGGATGAGCTGCATACTTTTGATGGTGCGCAGGGCACTGATCTGGCATGCCTGATACGGCGTTTACGGGATAAGCTTAATTTAGGGCCGAATTTAGCGTGTGTGGGGACGTCAGCCACCATAGGGGGGGCAGAGGCTGCAGAAAACTTAATTCGCTATGCAGAGCAGATTTTTGAATCCCATTTTGACACGGATGCGATTATTTTAGAGGATCGGCTCTCGGTAGAAGAATATGTGCAGCAGTTCGCGGCCAGCCTGGTTGACACAGATCACGAGGTCCTGACGCATTGGCCCACATTAGGCAGTGAATTATTACCCGGGGCACAATCGCAGGGGGGGTACCTACGTCAGCAAGCGCAGCTCTGGTTCGAGGTGGATTTAGGCTTAGATAGCACAGATCCAACGGAGTACAACGCCGCTTGTGTGGCGCTAGGGCAGTACCTACATCGGCATATTGCGTTTAGATCGTTATTACATTCGGCGCAACAGGTGGTAGAGATGCGCACGGTGGCGCAGCAATGGGTGGCGGATTTTGGTTTAGCGGACGAGCACCATGCGCTGGCGCTATTAGATAGTTTAACGGCATTGATCTCGGTAGCGCGGGTGTGGGCTAACCCAGAAGATCAAACCAAGGTCATGCCATTTTTGCATGTGCGCGTGCAGCTGTGGTTGCGAGAGTTACGCCGTATGGTGGCTAGTGTTCAGTATCCGTCGGTATTGACCCATGCGGATGATTTAACAAGTACTACGCAGCCTTTACATTTACCAATCGTGCATTGCAATGAGTGTCATCACATGGCGTGGGGGGCGGTACAACCTAAAGGGGAAAATCGAATTCAGCCCGATGTGCAAGCCTTTTATAAACGTTGGTTTGCGCGTTCGCCAGATAGCATTTTGTTGTATCCCTTATTGGCAGATGAGTCGGCGCCGGTACTGTTGAGCAAGGGTACAGAGCTGACCACAGCCCAAGAGCGCCGTTTATGTACGCAGTGTTTGCAATTGCATAATACCGATCAAGCTGAGCAGTGCCCCAGTTGCCAGGTGGAGACCTTACGGGTATGGGCGGTGCAATTAGCGCAGTCACGTAAACGTCATGCTGGCACGCCGCAAGAAACGACGATCATTGAACGCGCAGAAAGCTGTCCGCATTGTCAGATTGAAGGCAGTTTAATGATTGTGGGCTCGCAGGCGGCGAGCTTAGCCAGTGTCATGATTAACCGGCTGTTTGGATCAAATTTGAATGAAGACCATAAGCTGATTGCGTTTTCTGATTCCGTCCAAGACGCGGCACACCGAGCTGGTTTTTTCGGGGCGCGCACCTATAGTCAGACAATACGCCAAGCTTTAGCACAGTTATTGCGCGATGAAAGCCAATCACTCAGCTTACATGAGCTCATGCAAAAAATGCCCAGCTATTGGCTGGATCAATGTGGTGATGCGGCTCAGTTTGTCGGGCAGTTTATTGCCCCCAATATGTTGTGGTTTTCCAGTTATCAGGCGTTGGTAGAGCAAAGCGCTACGGCTGTAGACTCTGCATCGGTGTTGGTTAGTCCGGCTTTGGTGCAAGACGTGCAGCAACGTTTGCAATGGGAGGTATTGCAAGAGTTTGGTTTGCGCTCACAGCTGGGGCGTACCTTAGAGCGTTCTGGGGTAGTAACGGTGTCTGCAGACTCTGAGCTGCTAGAAAAAAGCGCGCTGGCTTTGCAGCAACGCTGGGGCGAGGAAATCGGCCATTTACGAGATATCGCGTTGGCTCAGGTGCAGGCATATTTAAGCGCCTTATTACAGCAGTGGCGCTTGCGTGGGGCCTTATATCATCCAGTATTAGAAAGCTACGTTAAAAATGGTTGTGCTACGTATTTACTTAAGAAAATAAATTGGTTGCCTACCTTCGGTTTTTCTAAAGCACCGGCCGCTATTCGGTTGTTGCATGGTGGTGGCGAAGAGTTTGAAATATTGGTCAGTGCGAAGGGTAAAAATCGTTATTCCCAGCTGTTCGATCAATACGTAGCGCAGGGCGATCATTTTTTTGCCTCGAGCGACTATCAGCAAGCGATGCAGTTAGCAGTACGCGTGCTAAAGGAGCAGGGGTGGTTGTATGAGCTAGAGCATAAGGGGGATGCCGTCTGGCTGTTAAAGCCGGAGCACTGGCAGGTGCAGTTAAATAACGATTCAGTCGCAGCGCAACAGTCGTATCGCGGGCGTCCTGTGCGGTTGGTACCCAAAGAGCACACCGCTTTGATTGATGGTGCAACGCGGGCACGTACGGAGCAGTCTTTCATTCATGGTAAAAACACGTGGGATGTGAATGTGTTATCCGCTACGCCCACCTTAGAAATGGGGATAGATATTGGTGACTTATCGGCGGTGTTATTGTGTTCGGTGCCGCCTAATCAAGCCAATTATTTACAGCGTATTGGGCGTGCGGGTCGTAGTAACGGCAATGCTTTGGCGTTAACCATTGCCACGGGTAAAGATCATGATAATTATTTTTATCATCAGCCTTTGGAAATGATAGCGGGGGCGGTACCTACGCCGGGGGTGTTTTTGCAGGCCATGGCGGTGTTGGAACGCCAGCTAATAGCCTATTGCTTTGATCGCTGGGTCAGTACTGGGGTAGCGGAGGATGCTATCCCCACCAAGCTAAAGCCAGTATTAGATCAAATCGACCAAAGTCAGGATCACAACGCCTTTCCGCGTAATTTGTTGCAGTTTATTGAGCGTGACCCATTACGCTTGCACAGTGATTTTATTCGTCTGTTCCCCGAGATGACCGAGGAAGGTCGCCATCATTTAGCGAATTTTATTAGTGGTGAGGTGCAAGAGGGCGATCACAGTGTAGATAGTACGCCTTTGGGGTGGCGCATTGTGAACCGTTTGCGGGAGCTAAAAAACCTACGCCAAAGTCATTTAGATAGCATTAGGTCGTTAGCAAGAAAAATTAAAAGCACTGAAGAGCTACCGCAGGACGAGGCGCGTGACAAATTACTCGAAGCGTTACGCAAAGAAAGAAGCGCGTTAATGGACTTAGTTAAAGCCATTAATGCCAAACATACTTTTAATTTCTTTACCGATGAGGGGTTGTTACCAAATTATGCCTTCCCTGAGGAGGGGGTGACCTTGCAATCGGTGATTGTGCGTCGTACCGAAAATAAAGAAAAGCCGTATGAGCTGATTGACTTTAGTTTTCAACGCTCGGCACAAACGGCCTTAAGTGAGCTGGCTCCGGAAAATCAGTTTTATGTGGCTGAGCACAAGCTGAGTATTGATCGGGTAGATGTGAAGGTGTCTAAGCCGGTTGACTGGCGTTTATGCCCTGACTGTCATTATTCCAAAGAGCTGACCTCTGAGAGCGATGATGAGACCAGCACCTGTCCACGTTGTGGCAGTGCGGCTTGGGCGAATATTTCGCAAAAGCAAAAGCTATTGAAGCTACGCCAAGTGTTCGCTACGGCGAACTCACGCTTTGATCGTATTGCGGATGATAGCGATCAGCGAGCACCTCGTTTTTATACGCGTCAGTTGTTAATTGATATTGACACTCAAAACTGCCAGGGGGCGGTCAAAATTGATGATGAGGAGCTACCTTTTGGCTTTGAGTTTATTCGTAGTGCGAATTTCAGAGAGATTAATTTTGGGGAAAGCGGTACAGAACAACATGTTTTTACCGTGGCAGGACAAGACTTAGCGCGTAGAGGCTTTAGTTTATGTCGTCATTGCGGCTCAGTGCGTAAACGTAAAAGCAGTGCGCGCCCTTATACCCATGCGTTGGATTGTCCTTTATCCGCCCCTGGAGCTGTAGAACAGGACGATGACTTTTTTGATAGTTTGTATTTGTATCGAGAGTTACAGTCCGAGGCGATACGTATTTTATTGCCTTTGGCTGATGTCGCGGATTCAGAGCAAAAACGCCGTTCGTTGGTGGCGGCACTCAATTTAGGCTTAGAGTTGTATTTTAGGGGCGCTGTGGATCATCTTGAGGTCACGGAAATGATCGTGCCCTCGTCACAGGGTAAAAAACAGTATTTGGTATTGTATGACCGTATTCCTGGCGGTACGGGTTATTTAAAAGAGCTGATGCGAGATCCCCAGCATTTGTTTGATATGTTGAGTCTGGCGCACGATAAGCTAAGTAATTGTGATTGTGCTAATGATGATCACAAAGACGGCTGCTATAGCTGTATTTTGGCTTATCGCAGCAGCTATTATCAAAAGCATATTTCTCGTTCAGCGGCTGCTAATCTGTTGGGGCAGATTATCAAAAACCGTCACAATCTCGTGCCGGTAGAGAACTTGGGTGTGATTCCTATAAACCATATCTTAGAAAGTGCTCTAGAAGAGCGCTTTATTGCCGAGTTGGCTAAAGTTGGCAAACTGACCCGTTATCAATATAACAATAAACCCGCCTATCGTTTACAAATGGCTTCGATGCACTCTGAACCCGGTCGGGTGTGGTTGATTGAGCCCCAAGTGTCTTTTTATGACGAGCAAGGCAAGGAGTTAACCCGCGCTGATTTTGTCATTCGCCCTATTAAGGAAACAGAGTGTAGGCCCGAGTTAGAAATGTGGGTCTATACGGATGGTTTTGAGCACCACTGGAATACGGTGAATGGCGATTTGGTCAAACGATTGCACTTAATGAAGGCTGGACATCCAGTTTGGACTCTAAGTTGGCAAGATCTAGTCGACGAGGACCCTTCCTTTAGTAATGCAATTGCTCAAGCGGTGTTCACCGGGTCAGATCCCGTAGGAAGTCAACGAGTAGACGCAATATGGCAGAAGCTGATGTCTGAATATGGTTGGTCTTCTATAAAGAAAAATCAAGACTTATGGTATCAGGGAGCGTTTGCACAACTAGCGACGTGGTTAACTCAGCCTGGAGCCACCCAGCAGCAGTGGCAGCAGGCAGCCCTGTATTGGTGTTTGCGTCATGGTTTGGCTGGGTTGAATAAATCTTTGCAGGTCCAATTGCAACAACAAATGAAAGCCCATGTTTTGTTAGAGGAGCTGGTTGGACAGGCGCGTCAGGAGCACTGGTTTAGCTTAGCTGCTGTGGTGCCCCAAGCGGCTTTGGTTCAAGGCAAAGAGGCGCTGTTAAGTTTGCCAGAAATGTATCTGATGCTGAATGATACCGTTATAGAACAAAATAAAGCTTCGTTGGAGCTATGGCGTAGCCTGTGGTATGCCGTAAATTTATTGCAGTTTTCACCTCAATTTAATGGGGTGGCATTGAGTGGCCTAAGGCGGGGCGATTTTGATGGCTTGGTTGAGCAGAAAAAGGTCAGAGCCAATACGGTAGAGCAAGGGGAGCTACAACAGGCATGGCGCGATGCCTTAGAGCTGATGCATCCCGATTACTTGCATGTAGGACAGCAATTAGCTCAAGCAGGCTTACCCGCTCCCGAGGTGGGTTATGAGTTTCAAGATGGTGCTGCGGCAGTAGTGGCAGAAGTTGAATTAGCTTGGCCTGATTTGAAAGTGGCTCTATACATAGAAGAAAGCCCTAGCGTACCAGATTGGCATTTTATTTCTTTATCTGCCGAGGACTGCGTAGAGCAAGTCGTGGCTGTGTTAGCGCATGAGGAGTCTTAATCGTATGTCTACACTTCAACCTAAAGTTGCCTTAGGAGATCATTTTTTGAGCGCTTTTGCTGCGATTCCTAAGCAGCAGCAACGTGCGGTATCTAATTTTGTAGCGAAATTTCGTGCGAATCCGACGTCGCCTGGAATCAATTACGAAACCATTCATCATGCGCAAGACAAAAACTTTAGATCCGTGCGTATAGATCAAAATTACCGTGGCATTATTTCTAAACCAGAAAAAGGCAATGTGTATATTTTGTTATGGGTAGACAAGCACGATGAAGCTTATGCGTGGGCGCGACGACACCGTTGTGCGATTCACCCAGAAACGGGTGTGCTGCAATTATTTGAAGTGGAGTCAAGCGTAGAAGAAGCGCAAGCGGGGCAAGTTACGGCGCCGGTGGCGGATGCTTCTCCTTCGCCTTTATTTAATTTAGATGAAAAACAGTTATTACGCCTGGGTGTTCCCGTTGAGCGCTTAGCTTTAGTACAAAGCTTAGTTACCGAAGAGCAATTAGAACAGATCGAACCGAAACTGCCGATAGAAGCGTTTGAGGCGCTATATTTATTAGCAGCTGGGGTATCTTTTGAGGAGGTGTTAGCCGAAGCCGAGGCTAGCTCTAGTAAGCAAGAGGCTATCGATACAGAGGATTATGGTGCGGCGTTAGAGCAAGCGGGTAGCCAGCGTCGCTTTTTTGTGCCCGAGGATGATCAAGAGTTGGCGCGTATGCTAAATGCGCCCTTGGATAAATGGCGTGTCTTTTTACATCCTACGCAGCGTAGCTTAGTAGAACGAGATTGGAATGGTCCAGTACGAGTCTTGGGTGGTGCAGGTACAGGTAAAACCGTAGTCGCTATGCACCGCG
Organism: Paenalcaligenes sp.; assembly: GCF_030152715.1. Taxonomy (NCBI): domain Bacteria; kingdom Pseudomonadati; phylum Pseudomonadota; class Betaproteobacteria; order Burkholderiales; family Alcaligenaceae; genus Paenalcaligenes; species Paenalcaligenes sp. The sequence continues at coordinate 4,250 of NZ_JASLIX010000130.1, read as the reverse complement.
CTAAGTGGTTAGTTGCACAAGAGGACTGGGCTAAATCAGACCGTTTATTATTCACGACCTTTAGTAGTAATTTAGCGATTGATATTCAAAGCAACCTGCAAAAAATCTGTACTCCAGAACAATTACAACGTATTGAAGTAGTTAACTTGGATCGTTGGGTTAGCCAGTTCATACGTCGTAATGGCTACCAGTCTCGAATTGTTTATCCAGGTGGTAAAGATGGGATCTATGATCGCTGTTGGGAGTCTGCATTGGCACTCAAACCAACGGATCTTAATTACGCGGATAGTTTTTACCAAGAGGAATGGCAGCGGGTGGTTTTAGCACAAAATATCCGTAGTCAAAAAGAGTACTTGTTTGCCGAGCGCAAGGGGCGTGGGGTGGCTCTGACGCGTCGTTTACGTGCTGCTGTCTGGGTGGTTTTTGAAGAAATGCGCGAACAACTGGCTTTAAATGATTGCATTACGGCTGAGGATGCCAGCTTTTATGCACTAGAGCTATTGCAATCAGGTGAAGACAGTCGCCGCTATCGAGCCATTGTGGTTGATGAAACCCAAGACTTCGGACCCGTTGCCTTACAGCTATTGCGTCAACTCGTTCGCGAGGACAAAAACGATATGTTTTTAGTTGGTGACGCCCATCAACGTATTTATCAACAACAAACACCATTAAGTCATAGCGGGATCAATATCATGGGGCGGGGGCGTAAATTAAAAATTAATTACCGCACTACCGAACGCATCCGTGCCTATGCTATGAGTGTTTTAGAAGGGGTGGAGATTGATGATCTGGATGAGGGCTTAGATCAAGCCAATGATTACCGATCATTAGTCATGGGGCAGCCACCACAGCTTTTTCATGCAGAAAGTTTTGCTGAAGAAGTGGCATGGGTAGTTAAAAATATCCAAACCCTGCAGGAGCAGGGGATTCCGTTGAACGAAATCGCGATAGTAGCTCGTACCAATGCAATTTGTGCTGCCTACGAGCAGGCGTTACAACAGCAGCAGATACCCACCTACAAGTTATCTAGGCAACGCGCCGATAACCCCAACGAGCCCGGAGTGCGCCTAGCCACTATGCACCGTGTGAAGGGGTTGGAGTTCCGTTGTGTGATGCTAGTCAGCATTAACCAGCATATTGTGCCATTGCGTCAGGCTATTCATCATTCAGTTGATCCGGTAGAACAGCGTTTACATGATCTTAATGAACGAGCCTTGCTGCATGTAGCCGCCACTCGAGCTGCTAAAGCTCTTTATGTATCTAGTTATGGACAGAAGAGTGAGTTACTAGGCGCGTAATTAATATTATTATGTAAAAAATAAAATGGACTGTACCTAAAATCATCAGGAACTTGGGAACAGTCCTGTTTTTATATGGTGTTAACAGTCTGAGACATTGCCCTAATAGCAAAAAGCCCAACGTATTGTTGGGCTTTTGCGTGCAGCTCGTACTAGAGAAACAAAGTGCTACTTGAACCACAGTGTCATTTTTTCTTGAGCTAAGCGTTTGTGCTCGGCCTTCAGATGTACTGCTACGGTTGCTACGGCTGCTGTCAGAACAGCCAAGTCATCACTCAAACCTATGGCAGGTAGGGTGTCTGGTATCAGATCAACAGGCGAGATAAAATAACCTAACGCGCCCACAATGGTAGTCTTAGCCCAAGCAGGGGTATCTGAATCGTGTAGGGCGTAGTACATCTGCAGTGCAGGCTCTAAAATCGAGGATCCTGCTTTCTTGGCATGCTTCTTTACCTTAGACCAAAAGGACATGTCGCTGTACTCAGCGTTGTAGTTTTTTTGAGTGCTCATGGCTAACTCCCTGTTCCATTCAACTTAGGTATAAGTTTTACATAGGGTGGGGCGGTTGGGTGAGAACACAAGCTTGTGCTTTTAAGCACTTCGCCAAGAACCTTCCCTAGTTTAAAAGCTTAGCCGCCCGTAGTCACCACTAACCCAGATGTGGTAGACAAACCCTGTAAGCTGTTTAGGTGTATTGTAGGGGAGTTAGTTGTTTGAGTATGTGCCTACAAAGGGGGCGTAGAGATGGTCGAAGAGGCCTTAAAAATGGGCGCAGACTGTGTAGGAAGCATTCCTCATATCCTCCGTTTGGCTGGCTGTCTTTACACAGATCAAGTATAATGTGTGAATGGAAATCAAGCGAGCGTACAAGTTCAGGTTCTATCCGACGTCTGAGCAAGAAATGATTCTTGCCAAGACGTTCGGCTGCGCTCGCTTTGCTTACAACCACATGCTTCGTCTTCGGACGGATGCATGGATGCAGCGGCAGGAGCGCATCGGATACCACGAAACTTCTGCGGCACTTACAGCGCTCAAAAAGCAGCCCGAATACGCTTGGCTCAACGAAGTGTCCAGCGTCCCTGTACAGCAGTCGCTTCGCCACTTGCAATCCGCATTCGCCAACTTCTTTGCCAAGCGAGCCAGCTACCCGCAATTCAAGCGGAAGAATGGACCTCAATCGGCGGAGTACACGACAAGCGCGTTCAAGTGGGATGGCAGGTCGCTCAAGCTGGCGAAGATGAGCGAACCGCTGGCCGTTCGATGGTCGCGCCAGATACCGAAGGCCGCCAAGGTAACAACCGTGACGGTCAGCAAGGACGCCGCCGGGCGGTACTTCGTGAGCCTGCTTTGCGACGATGTGGTCGCCAAGAAGCCCGCCTCGAATGGAAAGGTTGGCGTTGATCTTGGACTGACTCACTTCGCTATCCTTTCTACTGGCGAGAAGGTCGCTGCACCAAACACGTTCCGCAGGTACGAAAAGAAGCTGGCGAAGCTACAGCGGCGGCTCGCCAAAAAGACCAAGGGATCGAGCCGCCGAGAGAAGGCAAAGCTCAAAGTTGCACGTGTGCATGCGAAGATCGCGGACGCTCGCAGGGACTTCCTGCACAAGCTATCAACCAGGCTGATAAACGAGAACCAAGTGATCGCCATTGAGAGCTTGTCCGTGTCGAACATGCAGAAGAACCGTTGCCTATCGAAGTCTATCAGCGATGCAGGTTGGTCTGAATTCGTTCGGCAATTGGAATACAAGGCCCGCTGGTACGGGCGTGAATTGATAGGCATCGACAGGTGGTATCCGTCGTCAAAGCGTTGCTTTGATTGTGGATACACCATGCCAAAGATGCCGCTCAGCGTGCGTGAGTGGGTATGTCCGGAATGTGGATCAATCCACGACCGTGACATAAACGCCGCCCGCAATGTTTTGGCCGCCGGACTGGCGGTGTCAGCCCATGGAGAAGTTGTAAGTCCTGTGTGCATGTAAGTGCGCATTGGTTGGCTTCGGTGAAGTGGGAATCCCCGTCCTTTAGGGCGGGGAGGATGTCAAACTCCATTATTATGAAGGGTAAGTTCAATCGAGGGGCTTTTTTGTTGTGCTAAGCGTGAGCAGGCTCATGAAACGACCTTACAACTGGCCGCTCCTTTTGTTCAGCTTGCCATAGGTCATACTGCCCTTGCATCTGGATCCACATTTCTGCACTTGTGCCTAGGGCATCTTTTAAGCGCAGAGCCATATCAGCAGAGATACCCGCTGAGCCGTTTAGAATTCTAGATAGTGCCGCACGAGTCACGTTTAGTCGTGATGCTGCCTCAGTAACGCTTAGATCGCCTAGGTACTCGCGTAGCACGAGACCTGGGTGTGCTGGATTATTCATACGCATGGTATTTCTCCTAGTGATAGTCTTGGTAGTCCACCAAAATGGCGTCCTCGCCCTCAAAGTAAAAGGTTAGCCGCCAATTGCCGCTAACTGATATGGCCCAATGCTCTTCGACTGACTGACCCTTGGGGTTGTTGCCTTTGAGTTTATGCAGCTTCCAGCCAGGAGCGCTCATATCCTCTGGTTGGGTTGCAGCGTGTAATGCAGTAAGTTGGATTTGGAGTTTCGCTGCATGCTGAGCTTGTATGCCTGACTTAGATCCTTTTTCGAAGAAAGCTTGAAGCCCTTTATGTCGGAAGCTTTTAATCATGCGTATAGTGTATAGCATCGGTATACGAAATGCAAGGATGTAGCCCACTTAGCGTGGGCTTTCCTCGTTGGCTATCATAGGCCATTATTGTGTAACTAATATGAGGCAGAGATGAGGAAAGTGATAGCGGTTGCGGCAATTGGGTTGGGCTTGGCTTGGGGAGGAGTGCAGGCAGAGAATAAGAAACTGCCCACGGAAAAGGAAAGGCTGGAGCTCTGCTATTCGGCGGAAAAACTAGCAAGTAGCATAATGAAAGCTCGGCAAAAG
>NZ_JASLIX010000125.1:0-11897 GCF_030152715.1 Paenalcaligenes sp. | reverse complement strand
CCCATCACTATCTGCCATAGCCTGCTTTTTTAGGTGTCGGCGATTAAGGGCGCTCTAGACCTAGCGGAGGCCAGTTTTCTAGCTTCATCCCCAAGGTTAGGCCACGTGCCGCCAATACCTCTTTGATCTCGTTAAGCGATTTACGACCCAAGTTAGGTGTTTTAAGCAGCTCGTTTTCCGTGCGCTGAATCAAATCACCAATGTAGTAGATGTTTTCTGCTTTCAAGCAGTTTGCAGAGCGTACGGTTAGCTCTAAGTCATCCACAGGACGTAACAAGACAGGGTCAATCTGCGGAGCGGCGCGCTCGGTGGTCTCGAAGGTGTCTTCCTCGTGCTCTAGCGCCGCAAATACAGAGATCTGATCCATCAAAATGCGCGCTGCTTGACGTACAGCCTCTTCGGGGGTGAGCACGCCATTGGTTTCGATGTCTAACACCAATTTATCCAAGTCTGTACGCTGCTCCACACGCGCGTTTTCTACTTCGTAGCTAACACGACGCACCGGGCTATAAGACGCATCTAAAATAATACGACCAATCGTGTGCTGACGATCTTCGGACAAAGCACGAACGTTACCAGGCACATAGCCACGGCCCTGCTCGACCTTGATTTGCATCTCAAGCTTGCCTTCGTCAGTTAGGGTCGCCAAGTGATGATCGGGGTTAATGATCTCCACATCATGTGGCAGCTCAATATCACGCGCGTAAACCTCACCAGCTCCAGATTTGTTGAGCGTCAAGGTAACTTCTTCACGACCGTGTAATTTGAATACCACCCCTTTTAAGTTCAACATGATGTCAACCACGTCTTCACGTACACCGGGGATGGTGGAATATTCGTGTACCACACCGGTAATCTGTACCTCGGTGGGTGCATAACCTGTCATGGAAGACAATAAGATTCGACGGAGTGCGTTACCCAACGTATGGCCATAACCACGCTCAAAAGGCTCCATGATAACTTTGGCGTGATGTTTAGTGATGGCCTCGACTTCAATAGAACGCGGCTTTAGAAAGGCTTGAGACATGAGATTTCCTTTTCAATACCCTCGGCTCGTTACACCGATAAGGCTGATGGAATAATAAAAACCAACAAGTGGTAAGAGACCACAAGGCCCACCATCTATAAAAAGAAAGTGGGCCAAGTGATAATAACCGTAATCCGAAGACTTGGGTTAATTAGCGTGAGTACAACTCAACAACTAGCGATTCGTTCACATCACGTGCCACATCAGCACGATCTGGAACCTGTTTAAATACACCGCTAAGTTTGCTGGTGTCGACCTCAACCCATTGTGGAAGACCAACGCTTTGTGCAAGTTCGAGTGCTTCTTTAATACGCACTTGGGAACGTGCTTTTTCGCGAATGGAAATCACATCACCGGGTTTAACTGCCATGGAAGCAATATCCGCAGTACGGCCGTTAACTTCGATTGCGCGGTGAGTTACCAACTGACGTGCTTCTGCACGTGTGGAACCAAAACCCATACGATAGACAACGTTGTCTAAACGGGATTCGAGCAATTGAATTAACAATTCACCGGTATTACCGCGACGACGCTCTGCTTCATGGAAGTAGCGACGGAATTGTTTTTCCAATACACCGTACATACGCTTTAGTTTTTGCTTTTCGCGTAACTGTAAGCCGTAGTCGGAGGTACGGGAGCCAGAGGTGCGACCGTGCTGACCTGGACGAGAATCCAATTTACATTTGGAGTCCAAGGAGCGACGAGCGCTTTTCAAGAATAAATCAGTACCCTCACGACGTGAGAGTTTACATTTAGGTCCAATATAACGAGCCACGTATCTTCCCCTTAGATGCGACGACGCTTGGGCGGACGGCAGCCGTTATGTGGGATCGGCGTAATGTCTGCAATACTGGTAATTTTGATACCAAGTGCATTCAATGCGCGAACCGACGAGTCACGGCCAGGGCCAGGGCCCTTGATGCGAACTTCCAAGTTTTTAATACCGTATTCCATTGCAGAGCGGCCAGCCATTTCGGCGGCTACCTGTGCAGCGAACGGTGTGGATTTACGCGAGCCTTTAAAGCCAGCGCCACCCGATGTCGCCCAAGACAATGTGTTGCCTTGACGATCGGTGATAGTGATGATTGTGTTGTTAAAGGTCGCCTGAACGTGCGCAATGCCGTCGGAGACGCTCTTTCTGATTCTCTTACGAGCGCGCGATGCGCCAGAAGCTTTAGCCATCTTCTATTCCTCGATTATTTCTTCAGAGACTGCGCTGCGCGACGTGGTCCCTTACGGGTACGTGCGTTAGTGCGTGTACGCTGACCGCGCACAGGCAGTCCGCGACGGTGGCGCATCCCACGATAACAGCCCAAGTCGATCAAGCGTTTGATAGACAATTGGACTTCACGACGTAAATCGCCTTCAACGTTAAATTGCGAAATCTGCTCGCGAATGACTTCTAGTTCGGCGTCGGTAAGATCTTTGATCTTTTTGGAATATTCAATGCCCGCGGCGTCACAAATTTGACGAGCGCGAGTACGACCGATACCGAAAATCGCGGTTAGACCGATTTCGGCGTGTTGATGCGGCGGAATGTTAATGCCAGCAATACGGGCCATGGTTGTTCCTTGTTAAATCGGTTGCGTTTCGGCGTATCAGCCTTGACGCTGCTTGTGACGGGGATCAGTGCAGATTACACGTACCACGCCATGACGTTTAATGATTTTGCAGTTGCGGCAAATCCGCTTCACTGATGCCATTACCTTCATGGTTGACTCCTAGTTTTCTTAAACCGGCCGCTGCTTATTTAGAGCGGAATACAATTCTGGCTCGGCTAAGATCATAGGGCGTGAGCTCCACTGTGACCTTGTCGCCCGGCAGAATCCGGATGTAATGCATACGCATCTTGCCCGAAACGTAGCCTAACACCATATGGCCATTTTCTAGCTTGATACGAAAAGTTGCGTTTGGGAGGTTTTCTACAACCTCGCCTTGCATTTGTATAACGTCGTCCTTTGCCATTTTCTTCTATCGCATAGGCAAACCCGTGCCTTTAAAGTTAGCCTTTTTCAGCAACGAGTCATATTGTTGAGACATCACGTAGGCTTGCGCCTGTGACATGAAGTCCATAGTAACTACAACAATAATTAGCAAGGAAGTACCACCAAAGTAGAATGGTACGTTCCAGCGCATCTGCAGAAACTCCGGAACCAAACAAACTATAGTGATGTAAATCGAGCCAGCTAAGGTTAAGCGGGACAAGATTCGATCAATATAGCGTGCTGTTTGTTCTCCGGGACGTATACCAGGTACAAATGCACCGCTTTTTTTCAAGTTATCTGCCGTTTCGCGACTATTGAAAACCAATGCCGTGTAGAAAAAGCAGAATAAAATAATCAGAGCTGAAAACAGCGTGATGTACAAAGGCTGACGAGGTGAAAGCGCAGCTTCCAAATCACGTAACCAGCCCAGACCCGGTGTAGTGGAGAACCAACTGGCAATTGTAGCTGGAAGCAGAATAATTGACGAGGCAAAAATAGGAGGAATTACCCCTGCCATATTCAGCTTCAGCGGCAAGTGCGAGCTTTGTCCGCCATAAATACGGTTACCTACCTGACGTTTCGCGTAGTTGACCGTGATACGACGTTGTCCACGCTCGACAAATACAACAAAGTACGTAACAGCAACCACCAGCACGATGATGAACAATGCAGATAATATCGACATAGCATCGGTTCGTACTAGGTCTAGCAAGCCACCAAGGGCGCTAGGTAAACCTGCCACAATACCAGCAAAGATGATAATGGAAATCCCGTTACCAATACCACGTTCAGTGATTTGTTCACCGAGCCACATGAGAAACATGGTGCCCGTGACCAAGGTCACAACTGTAGTAAAGCGGAATAACAAACCGGGGTCGATGACGAGACCGGGTTGTGACTCCAATGCAACAGAAATACCAATTGCCTGGAATAGTGCAAGAAACACTGTACCGTAACGAGTGTATTGGGTGATCTTTCGACGACCCGCTTCACCCTCTTTTTTGATTGCCTCGAGCGTAGGCACAACCACCGACATTAACTGCATAATAATCGATGCAGAAATGTAGGGCATAATCCCCAGTGCGAACACTGAGAATCGTTGCAACGCACCACCAGAGAACATATTGAACAAACCCAAAATACCACCTGAGTTTTGTTGGAATAGATCTGATAGTGCGTCTGGATTGATCCCTGGGACGGGAATATGTGTACCCAAGCGGTAAACAACCAGCGCGAGCAGCAGGAATACAATACGCCGCTTTAAATCAGCGTATCCAGAACCTGTCTTACCCTTTGCCTGTGCTTTAGCCACCGTGACCCCTTTTATTCAGCCAAAGACCCGCCAGCAGCTTCAATAGCAGCACGGGCACCTGCTGTTGCACGCAAGCCTTTTAAAACGACTTTGCGGGACAGCTCGCCGGATTTAATGACTTTAGCGTAACGCACGAGCTGACCAACAATGCCAGCTTGCTTCAGTACCTGAATGTCGACTTCTTCTACGTCTAAACGTTGTAAGTCAGACAAGCGGACCTCGGCGTGCAAGTGACCACCTGGGGCAGTAAAACCGCGCTTAGGTAGACGACGCTGTAAAGGCATTTGACCGCCTTCAAAGCCAACTTTGTGGTAACCGCCAGAACGTGATTTCTGACCTTTATGACCACGCCCTGCTGTTTTGCCGTAACCGGAACCCATACCGCGACCAACGCGACGGGCTGCGTGTTTGGCGCCCTCAGCAGGTTTTAATGTATTTAATTGCATTTGCGACATGCCGATTCCTTTAGGCTTCCGAAACGGTGACTAAGTAATCCACTTTGCGGATCATGCCACGAACTTCGGGAGTATCAACCAGAACGCGGCTGCTGTTAACGCGGCGTAAGCCTAGACCACGGACGGTGTCACGATGGTCTTTTTTTGTACCGATAACAGAGCGCACGAGAGTAACCTTGATTTGCTTCTGTGCCATGATTTACCCCAGAATTTCTTCAACTGTTTTGCCACGTTTAGCAGCAATTTCAGCCGGTGTGGAGCAAGCACGCAAACCATTTAGGGTTGCGCGAACCATGTTGTACGGGTTGCTGGAGCCTAAGCTCTTAGCTACAACGTTACGTACACCCATTACTTCGAAGATCGCGCGCATAGGACCACCGGCGATCACACCAGTACCTTCAGCAGCGGGAGAGATAAGTACAGTGGAGGCACCATGCTTACCAACTACGGAGTGATGTAGCGTACCGTCTTTTAGCGCCACTTTAAACAAACCACGACGGGCTTGCTCCATGGCCTTTTGTACAGCAACGGGTACTTCACGGGCTTTTCCTTTGCCCATCCCGATACGGCCATCCCCATCACCTACTACTGCTAATGCAGCGAAGCTCATGGTACGACCACCCTTGACGACTTTACTGACGCGGTTAACCGCAATCATTTTTTCACGCAGGCCGTCGTCGCGCTCCTGGTCGGCATTTTGTCTGCCTTGTGCTTTAGCCATTTGATAATTCCTTAGAACTTCAAGCCGGCTTCACGCGCGGCGTCAGCCAACGCTTTCACGCGGCCATGATAACGGAAGCCCGAACGATCGAATGCAACGGTTTCGATACCAGCGGCTTTGGCTTTCTCGGCAACACGTTTGCCGATGAGTGCAGCAGCTGCAACGTTGCCACCATTGGCCAGCTCTTTGCGCACTTCGGGTTCCACCGAAGAGGCGCTGACCAAAACGCGGTCGCCTTCGGGCGAGATAATGTTGGCGTAAATGTGCAGATTGGTGCGGTGTACCGCCAGGCGATGTACGCGTAACTCGGCAATTTTCTTGCGAGTTGCCACTGCACGACGCAAACGAGATTGTTTCTTGTCCATAATTCGTCCTTGCCTGTGCGATTATTTCTTTTTGGTTTCTTTCAGGGCTACGTGCTCTTCGGCGTAGCGTACACCTTTACCCTTGTAGGGCTCAGGGCGACGGTAAGCGCGAATTTCAGCAGCACACTGACCGACAACCTGTTTGTCCGCACCTGTCAACACGATTTCGGTTGGGGTTGGGCATTCGGCTGTCACACCAGCGGGCAGTTCATGCACGATGTCGTGAGAGTAACCAAGTTGGAGCTTAACGGCGTTGCCTTGTACTTGTGCACGGAAACCCACACCAACTAAAAGTAGTTTACGGGTAAAACCGGCGCTAACACCAGTAACCATGTTGTTCACTAAGGAACGAACGGTACCGGACATAGCTTTAGCATGACGGCTGTCGTTAGCTGCTACAAAAGTAAGCTGACCTTCGTTTAGCTCGATTTTAACATCGCCAGTCAAAGGCTGAACTAAAGTACCGCGTGGGCCTTTAACAGTGATTTGATCTTCTGCGATGGTTGTTTCTACGCCATTAGGTAAAGCGACTGGATATTTTGCAATACGTGACATTGATGATCTCCTTATGCCACGTAACAGAGGACTTCGCCACCTACGCCAGCAGCGCGGGCTTTGCGATCAGTCATCACACCACGAGAGGTGGAAACAATCGCTACGCCTAGGCCGTTCATCACCTGAGGGATCTGATTGCTGCCTTTGTAGATACGTAGACCAGGACGCGACACGCGATCGATGCGCTCGATAACGGGTTGTCCAGCGTAATATTTTAGGGTGATTTCCAAAACGGGCTTTTTGTCGCCAGTTACTTGGAAGTCTTCAATGTAGCCTTCGTCTTTTAGCACTGCTGCAATGGCAGCTTTTAGCTTCGAGGAGGGCATGGATACCGACTGCTTGTTGACCATTTGTGCGTTACGAACGCGGGTCAACATGTCGGCGATTGGATCGCTCATGCTCATGTGATTTCTCCTACCAGCTAGCTTTGGTCATACCCGGAATTTCGCCCTTGAGCGCCATTTCACGGATTTTATGACGAGTTAAACCGAATTGTTTGTAAACACCGCGAGAACGACCAGTAACAACGCAGCGATTACGCAAACGTGTTGGGTTGGCATTGCGAGGAAGCTTTTGTAGATCCAAGCGAGCCTGATAACGTTCTTCGTCGGACTTAGACTGATCGTCGATAATGGCTTTTAGCGCAGCGCGCTTAGCAGCGTATTTCTCGACCAGTTTTGCGCGTTTAATATCGCGATTGATGAGTGATAGTTTTGCCACGTCATCGCCCCTTAGTTACGGAACGGGAAGCGGAAAGCGTTCAATAGCGCTTTGGCTTCTTCGTCGGTCTTAGCAGAGGTGGTGATGCTAATGTTCAAGCCACGAACTGCGTCAATTTTGTCGTATTCAATTTCGGGGAAAATGATTTGTTCTTTTACCCCTAGGTTGAAGTTACCGCGGCCATCAAAAGCACGAGCTGGTATACCACGGAAGTCGCGAACACGTGGTAATGCCACGGTGATCAAGCGATCGAGGAACTCGTACATGCGGCGACCACGCAATGTGACTTTACAGCCAATTGGGTAATCTTCGCGGATTTTAAAACCAGCAATCGCTTTGCGGGTTTTGGTAATAATAGGTTTTTGACCTGCGATTTTCGCCATGTCTTCGACGGCATGGTCGATGACTTTACGATCAGCAACGGCCTCGGAAACACCCATATTTAGAGTGATTTTTGTGATACGAGGTACTTGCATGATGCTTTTGTAACCAAACTGCTTTTGCAAGTCAGCTACAACGGTATCGCGGTAGAATTTTTGTAAACGTGCCATGATGTCGTCCCCTATGCCTTAGCGCCAACGACTTTACCGTTGGAGCGAAATACACGCACTTTGCGACCGTCAACAACGTCAAAACCAACGCGATCAGCTTTGTCGGTTTCGGGGTTAATCAAAGCAACGTTAGAGATGTGAATAGGCATGGTTTTGTCTACGATGCCACCTTGTACGCCAGCCATGGGGTTAGGACGCACATGTTTTTTAGCAACGTTAATCCCTTCGACCACAACGCGGTCACCATCAACGCGCAACACAGTGCCACGGCGACGTTTGTCGCGACCGGCTAGCACAATGACTTCGTCGCCTTTACGGATTTTTTGCATATCCTAGGCTCCTTATAGTACTTCGGGTGCCAACGACACGATCTTCATGAATTTCTCGCTACGCAATTCGCGCGTAACGGGACCGAAGATACGGGTGCCGATGGGTTCTAGTTTTGCGTTAAGCAAAACGGCGGCATTGCCACCAAATTTAATCAACGAACCGTCTTTGCGGCGAACACCTTTGGCAGTACGAACTACCACAGCGTTGTAAATTTCGCCCTTTTTGACGCGTCCGCGCGGGGCCGCTTCTTTTACAGTGACTTTAATAATGTCACCGATTGCGGCATAACGGCGCTTGGAGCCACCCAACACTTTAATGCACATTACGGAGCGCGCACCAGTGTTGTCGGCCACATCCAGCGTGGTCTGCATTTGAATCATGATTTTTCCTGTTCCAACTTAACTGCACAACCTGGTACGAACTAACTATAGTCTACCAAGCAACGCAACCAGTTTTGGTCCCGTCAGATTCGACGTTGTTGATAACCACTGCAATTGGTTGTAGTAGCTTAGCGCCGAACCCTGGGTTGAAATCTTGCGAGAAACAAAACGTGTGTTTGGTCTACTTGTTTTTGTATAGCAAATACTATTTTAAAATCAAGTAATCTATCATTTTAGCAAAAAACAGCATTTAGGCAAGCTTTTTCTTTAACTCCCAACGATTTATGCCGTATTCATACAACAAAAAGAGCTTGCTTCTGACCAACCCAAAAAAGTGTCAAGCAGAAGCAAGCTCAAGTCGGACTTAGCTATTAATTCCTTGCTAAAGAACGGTAGGCCTATATGGATTCCCCACTAGCCGCCTTTCATCATATTCAAAATAGCCTGTGTATGCTGAGCATTTTGAGTTTGGATTAACAGGCGTCCATCTGTTATCACCTCTCCTATACGTGCAATACTGGCCAACTGCCCTTGCACACTTAACAAAAGAAAGTGCCCTTGCGCCTGTCTTGTAATGCTATGTAATTTACCCAATCCTCTTTGATTCATTTCCAATAAAAGAAAGGTTCGCTGGTCAGCTGTAGTAACAGGTGTCACTCGCAACAAGTCCGCCTGAGTTAAAACAGGTTGAGGTAAAGCGTATAAGTTCTCTCCACCTACATCAACTGCTACTAACGTATCTTCTTTTTGCTCTTGCGCTAAATGCAAAGTAATGACCACAGAAGATTGTGATTGAGACTGGGCTCCCCCAGTATTTCCTTGTTGAACTACAGGAGGTACTGGATCTACAGCCTCTGGAGCTCTTTGTGGAGCTGTGTGCTGACATGCCGTTAACCCAATGGCCAAAGCCAATACAGTCACTAACTTATATAGTAATCTCATTTCTTTTCCGATTAAAAATCCCGCATATATACGCCATATTTGTTTTACTTAACAGCATTGATCACAATCTCTACTCGACGATTAGGAGCTAAGCAAGCTATTAAGTCACTACGATTTCCTTGATCACAGTGCACTAAAGGATGCTGATCACCAAAACCTTGCGCAAGAATTATATTTGGCTTAATACCAGCGCTAATCAAGGCTTGCCTGACTGCCTCTGCTCGCTGTTGAGATAAACGCTGATTAAAAGCTGAGCTCCCGATATGGTCAGTATGACCTGATACCACAACTCGCTCTAGCTCATTTACCTGACCCAATTGATCCACCAGCTCAGAAATCTTACCTAATCCGGCACTTGTTAAAACAGCACTGCCAAAAGCAAAGGCCACATCGCCCGATAAGGAAAGAGAGCGCTCCGGCTCCGGTTTAGGCGTATCATCCAACACTGAGGCACACTCGCTTGGCTTCCAGTAAAAACTCTGGCCTAACTTATCTTTATCAAAAAGGACCTTAAACTGACAAGTTTTGACACCTTGGGGCGTGTTGAAATGGAATAAATAATCCCACTCACGAACTTTAAACCCTTCCGAGAAATGTGGGCGCCCTAGCAAATTATAGAGCTGATCGCGAGTCACTCCTTTCTGAACTTGTCGTAAGTTTTCAATATTCGGGTAGGAACCTACTTCAAATGTCACTTTATCGATCTCGGGAAATACTGGATTATCCGTCTCCCCCTTAGAGTCGACCTGACTCAAGGTACCGCAGCCCACAAGCACAAAACTGCTAAAGAGAGCAGCTCCAAGCCAACTTCTTTTCATGATATGAATTCCTTTAAATATGAGTGTTGTGCATCGGTGCTGCTTAAAGCACCGATGCAACTATCATCAAGGCTGACTTACCATTGATAACCAATACCTACTGCACCACCATAATCACCACGTGATGAGGTATTACCGGAAAGCTTGTATACCCATTTACCATTGTCGGTAATTCCGGAAAACCCAATGGCCATACCAGACTCTCCACGCCAGGTTCCAGCCGCCATAGACATCATATTCTTACCGGGCAAGTATGCCTGCGGCAAAGAAGCTGTTGCCATCGCCGCCGCCACACCTGCTCTTAACCGGTTATCCATACGATGAATATCATGACGAATGTTATTAACCTGGCCTTGCAGATTACCCGCAACCTGATTCAGCTGACTCACATTAACAGCATCGGTGTCATTGACGCCCGCTGCTACATTGGTAATGTGCTTACCTCCCATATTGATCCCATTCTCATTAATAATAGGACCTCCGTTGCTAATATGGATTTCATCAGCTTGAACCTTTACAGCCGTAATGGAATTCACCTTCATATCCTGGGAGACTGCTACCGTAATATCCGCACCTGCACCATTCGGCCGCTCGGTCTTGGAGATGACGATATTGTCACCGGCCACGAAGCCCACGGTGTTGCCGTTGTGGATCGGAGTAGAACTATCCCCCACACCACTGCCACCTGAGCCTCCGGTGTTAGAACCACCACCGGTACCACCAGTGTTTGCCCCCCCTGTATTACCATTCTCAACTGGTGCTTCGACGTTCCAATGCAAGCTATCCAGAACATCTTTCAAAGATGTATGCTGGCCGCCGTTATACGCAAAGGATCCGTTACCATCTAAGCCAACAAACGACTCAATCGGTTTTAACTGCCCATAATTAACAGCATCAGTTGGGGCCGTTCCGGCGGCTACATTGGTGATGCGCATATCACCCGCATTAATGCCACCTAGGGTAATGCTAGGCCCACCCGTTAGGACTAGGCCCGTGCTCCCCAAGTGAACTGCTTCACCAATCGCAACACCCGCATTATTTATGGTAGTGCCGCCGGTCTTTAGACTGCCCTCTTCACCCAGGTCAATGTCTTTATTCAGTTTGACCTCGACCCTACCGTCATTGTCGACACCCGTTTGCGCGACCGTGATGTTCTCATCACCCACAAAGGTCACAACTCCTTTCGGACCAATATTGGCGCTCTTGCCTTTCGCATCAGTCACCGTCCAGCCTGCATTCGCAACATCACTGACTAACTTGAGCTGGTCTTCAGTAGCCGCCTGGCCGCTGGTGAAGTTGTTTGGATCAAAGGTTGTATTGGTCAGTCCGCCGATTCGGCCGGTATCACCATTGATCGTGACCGGGTTTGCTCCGCCCACCACGACCTGCGTGCTGCCGATATCTGTGCTGTTACCGGCTGCATCTGCCACCGTGATCGAACCTGCACCTACGGTAGTCGTGTCACCAGCGGCATTCTTCACCGTAGTGCCTGCCGCTGTCGTAGAGGTCTCGTTGCCCTGATCGTCTTTCACCGTCAGGCCAGCATTGTTTACGACTGTGTTTCCTGTCGTCAGGCTACCCTCTTCGCCCAGATCGATGTCTTTGGACAAGGCCACACGAATCACACTGTTGCCATCAGCATCCTGCTCAATCTGCGTCATGATGTTCTGGCCTTCGTCGAACTTCGACCAATCAGCATTGTCCTGAGCACCGGCAACCGTCACTCTGGAACCCAG
>NZ_JASLIX010000078.1:0-22586 GCF_030152715.1 Paenalcaligenes sp. | reverse complement strand
CGTGAACTAGGGCATGAGTAAAAGGCAGCGAGTTAACGAAGCCGCCAGTTATCTTTTACATGCGACGCCCTGGAAAGAAAGCTCGCTCATTGCTCAAATGTTCAGTCGTGATTATGGGATCGTATCACTGGTGGCTAAAGGTGCTAAGAGACCTTATTCGGCGCTAAAGCCAGTATTATTAAATTTTCAACCACTGCTTTTGTCTTGGAGCGGTAGTAACGAGGTAAAAACCCTAACGCGAGCCGAATTAGCTGGCTTACACCCTATATCGGGGCGCGCGTTGATGTCAGCGTGGTATATGAATGAGCTTATATTACGCCTTTTACCCAAAGAAGACCCCCACCCAAACTTGTTTGATCAGTATCGACAAGCGCTAACACAGTTGGCTCAGGGGCAACTTACCGCTGCGACGATTTTACGCGAGTTTGAGTGGGTGCTTTTACAAGAAACCGGCTATGGGCTTGATGAAGCCATGCCGGATTTTTTCGATCTGGAGCAGGAGCCCGTGCTTCGACAACGCTTACGCGAACGGATTGATTATCTGCTGGGTAGACCCTTGCGTACGCGCACTGTGCTAATGGAGTTACAAGAATATGGGCGCGGTTAGTCCTTTGCATGGGATGGTGGTGCTAGACACATGCATATTGATTTCAAATGTATTGCGTTATCTGTGTTTTGCTCTTGCTAAGCAGGGGTTATATCAGCCAATTTGGAGCGCCAAAATTCGAGATGAGTGGTTACGTAATGCTTCACGCCTATGGTCAGTACCGGTTGAGCAACTAGCGTTGGATTGGGATGAGTGGGAGCATCAGTATCCGCTTGCGGATCAAGGCATAGTGAAGGCGTGGGAGCAGGGGTTGCAATATAGTGACCCTAAAGATTGGCATGTGATTGCAGCGGCACGTGCAGCACAAGCCCGTTTTAAAACGCGTTATGTGCATGTGCTCACGCGTAATAGCAAAGATTTTAATCGTAGTGAATTACGCCGGCTGGCCTTAAATCGTTGGGAGCCAGATGGTTTTTTATGTGTGCTGTGGGATGAGGGGGGCGCGGACTGGAGTAAGCTGTTGGAGGCTATGCCTGCTGCGGTGACGGCGCCGGATAAACCATTGCTTTCAGTGACAGCGTTACTCAAGCGCGAGCGTTTGTTTAATTTGGCCAAACGCTATGAAAGTAGAGAAAACACGTGATCTGGATAGGATAATTTTTAAGTAGACGGAGCCATTATGGGGCAGGGCATTGCTTTTTCAGTCAGCGCTTCTTTTTTGTTTGCGGTTATTTATTATTATGCCACCGTGCTTGAGCCGCTAACAGGGGGAGAGGTCTTTGCGTGGCGTATTGTATTAGGGATTCCTGCGCTGGCTTTAGTGATCACACAGCTAAAGCGCTGGGATGAGGTCAAAGCAGTCACACACCAAGTGCTTACTGATTTTCGGTTTTTTTTATGGCTGCTATTGAGCGCGGTGTTGTTTGGTACACAAACGTGGCTATTTGTTTGGGCTCCCTTACATCAAAAGGCGTTGGACGTTTCTTTAGGCTATTTTCTATTGCCTTTGATTATGGTGCTGGTGGGACGGATTTTTTATCAGGAAAAGCTAAGCGCATGGCAGTGGTTAGCGGTGGCGTGTGCTGCTGCTGGGGTATTGCATGAGTTTTGGCGTGTGTACTCATTTTCGTGGGCAACGGCATTGGTGGCATTTGGTTATCCACCGTATTTTATGTTGCGGCGTTATTTGCGGATAGGGGCTTTAACCTCGCTTTGGTTTGATTTTCTCTTTCTACTCCTTCCCGCATTCTATGTATTGTTGTCTCAAGAAGTGACGTTGGCACAACGATTTTTGGAGCAGCCGCGCTTTTTTTGGCAAGTACCATTATTTGGTCTGATTAGCTCCATTGCTTTAGTTGGCTATCTAAGCGCAAGTCGTTTGCTGCCTTTAGGGGTTTTTGGTTTATTAGGGTATGTAGAGCCGATCTTGTTATTTTGGGTGGCTTTTTTGCTTTTGGATGAGCCAATCGCTGCGCAAGAGTGGTGGACCTATATTCCGATTTGGACGGCGGTGGCGCTGATGACGGCTGAAGGGGTTTGGCGGGTTTACCAAGACAGTCGTGCAGGAAGATTAAAATAAAAAATATCGCAGCGTGATGCTGCGATATCGAGAAGTGAAAATTTAGTCGCGATCGCCGCCTAACACACCTAATAACATCAATAGGTTACTAAAAATATTATAAAGGCTGAGATACACGGCAAGGGTGGCGCTAATGTAGTTGGTTTCGCCACCGTTAATGATACGCTGCAAATCGACCAGTAGAAAAGCAGAGAAAATACCGATCGCCATCACAGATAGGGTGAGCATCAAGGCTGGGATCTGTAAAAAGATATTGGCCAGTGATGCCACAATGAGAATAACAGCACCGATAAACAGGAATTTTTGCATACCGCTAAAATCACGTTTTGTGGTGCTAGCAATAACTGACATGGTGCCAAATACTGCGGCGGTTCCACCAAAGGCCAACATAATGAGTTGACCGCCATTGCCCATACCCAGCACAAACCCGAGCAGGCGAGAGAGCATGATCCCCATAAAAAAGGTAAATGCTAAAAGTAGCCCCACACCGGTGGCACGGTTTTTATTGCGTTCAATTAAAAACATCATGCCAAAAGCACCCGCTAAAAAGACAATAGCGCTTAAGCCAGGGCTAGAGCCAAAGACTTGGGTAATACCCGTTTTTAGGCCTAGCCAGGCACCTAAGACGGTAGGGATCATGGAGATCGCTAATAATAGGTAGGTATTGCGTAAGACGCGATGACGTACAGCTAACTGTTGGGTTTGACCCAAGCTAGAGGGAGAAAGATCAGGACGAGATGTATTCATAAACGTTCCTTTACCGCAAAATAGATAATAGCTAAAGAATAGCTGACAAATAGCTGACGAATCAAGTCTAAGTCGCCTATGAGTAATTGAGCTTATGCCCGCGTACGTCGTAGTTTAGCTGCTGATATTGACGCCATCGTTGCCGTGCAGCTTGCCTGTCTTTTTCATTTTCAGAAACGATCTCTAATATACGCTGAAAGGGCGTAGGTAGAGGCGGACAAGAGGGAGCGAGATTCAGTAGCCATGCTGCGTCAGCAGGGCTTTGTGGATGGGGTTGTGGCGGTTGAGTACTTAACCAAATAGGGGTTTGTGGGGCAAGAGGATCATCCACAAAGACATGGGGAATAAAGGCGGTGGGCTCAAACCCCCACAACATACGATCAAAGCGTTGTAGTTCGCGTAGTTCGGGATGGTAGATAATCAGTTTGCGCCCAGCTAAGTAGTGTTTGCGCACCACATCGCAAGCGGTGCGCAAACGGTTGGGCGCGCCGAAAGCAAAATCGACGCGAGTTGTCATGGTTTAAGCATTTACGGTTTGGTTAATTAGGTACTGGACAAGCAAGGGCACAGGACGGCCTGTTGCGCCTTTGTTTGCTCCACTATTCCAAGCGGTACCAGCAATATCTAAATGCGCCCAAGCGTAGTTTTCGGTAAAGCGAGCCAAAAAGCATGCCGCTGTAATTGAACCCGCACCGGGGGTGCCAATGTTTGCAATATCAGCAAAATTAGATTTCAGTTTGGCTTGGTACTCGTCAGAAATAGGTAGCTGCCACACGCTATCGTTAGCTTGCTGGCTTGCTTCTTTAAGCTGTTCAGCAAGCGCATCATCGTTACTGAAAAGACCGCTATTGATATCGCCCAGAGCCACAACGCAAGCACCGGTCAAGGTGGCAATATTGATCACAGAAGCGGGTTTAAAGCGCTCGGCATAGGTTAAGGCATCACATAGTACGAGACGTCCTTCGGCATCGGTGTTGAGAATCTCAATGGTTTTGCCAGCCATGGAGGTGACGACATCACCGGGCTTGTTGGCTTTGCCGCTAGGTAGGTTTTCGCAAGCCGCAATAATACCAATGATTTCACGGTTGAGTCCTAGTTCGGCCACAGCACGCATGGAGCCCAACACACTGGCTGCGCCCCCCATGTCGTATTTCATTTCGTCCATGTTGGCGGCAGGTTTTAAGGAAATCCCGCCCGCATCAAAAGTTAAGCCCTTGCCGACTAAGACCAAAGGGGCTTCATCGGTGCTGTTCGCTGGGGTGTGTTTTATCACAATAAAAACGGGGGGTTCATCGGAGCCTTTAGCCACCGATAAGAAAGCACCCATTTTTAAGGCTTCGATCTGTTTGCGTTCTAAGACTTCGACTTTGATCGAGTCAAACTCATCGGCGAGTTTTTTCGCGGTATTGGCCAAATAGGTGGGGGTGCAGATATTGGGTGGTAGATCCGCCAATAGGCGAGTAAGGCTCACCCCATTCGCTATGGCTTGGCCTTGGCTCAGGCCGGTTTGTGCTTCGGCTGCCTGCGTTGGCGCGCACCAAAGCGAAAACTGAGCAATAGCTTGGCTTTGGTTCTTTTTTGATAAGGTGGCATCGTAGTGGTAGTTAGCGGCCCCAACAGCTTGTGCCGCGGCTCGGGCTCGGTCTGTTAGGGTGTTGTCTGTTGTATCAATGCTGGCAAGGGTGGAGACCGCCTCGGTAAGCGAAGCCGATTTACAATAGTTGGCAAAGGTATTTTCGGCAGCAGCATGCGCTTTGGCGTTATACTTTTTTTGTTCTCCTAAGCCAATTAAAACCACACGCTTGGCTTGTACACCTGGCAGCTGGCGTAAAACCAAATGGGTTTTAGCATCGGCTTTGAATTCATGAGCGAGTACCTCACGCAGGGCTCCTGCGCTGGCTTGGTCGATTTGCTCAGCGGCTGGGCTTAATTTTTGCTCTTTAAATACACCTACCGCCAGGGCTTCTGTTTGAATTTGGGCTAAATCTGTTGTTGTTTGTGTGCTAAATTCCATAATCATTCCCTAAAAAATTGGCGAATTGCCACGATACCTGTCTATTGTCTCATATATGTCTTTATTTAAACGCACCGTTATTTCTGAAATACTCAGTCATGCTGGGGTTGTTTTGTCTACACTGCTTATTGTATGGCTAAGTGTATTGCTCGTGCGCTTATTGGGCGAGGCCGCAGGTGGAAGCATCGGGCCCGAGGTTGTGTTGAGTTTAGCCGTCTTTTCGAGTTTAACGGCCTTACCGGTTATTTTAACGGTTTCTTTATTCATTGCCGTGTTGAGTACTGTAACCCGCAGCTACCGTGAATCAGAGATGGTGGTGTGGTTTACCAGTGGCTTATCCCTACGAGACTGGGTGCGTCCGGTTTTATTTTGTGTGGTGCCAGTGGCGTTGCTGATTTTGTTGCTGACGTTTTATGCTTCACCTTGGGCATATCGCCAAATGTCAGAATATAGACAACGCTATGAGTTACGTTCTGATTTAAGCAAGGTCACCGTCGGACAGTTTATTGAAACTGAAAACGGGCAACGGGTATTTTTTACTGAGTCCCCTGAGTCTGCCGATGACGAGCTTGGCAAAGTCGTGGCACGAGTCATCGATGAAAATGGTTGGGTGAGTGTTATCACCGCAGATAGCGCGCATGTAGAAACACAAGCCAATGAAGATCGGTTTTTAGTGTTAAGCCAAGGCCAGCGTTATGATGTGCGCCCCGATGATGCACAATTGCGGCTCGTGCATTTTGAAAACTATGGGGTACGCTTGGAAAGTAAAGACGATCAAAGTCACCCCGATACCATTCGCGCTAAAGCAGAGCAACAGATCAAAGGCCGACCAACCGAGCAGTTAATACAGGATCAAACAGATAAAGCGCGGGCACAGATTATGTGGCGTTTAGCGATGCCGTTGGCTATTTTAAACTTATGTTTGTTAGCCATACCGCTAGGAGCGGTTAATCCACGTTTAGGTAAATCGGGTGATGTATTATTTGCTGGGCTGATTGGTTTGTTGTATATGAACCTGATCAACTTATCACGGGGCTGGATTGCGAATGGGGTGCTCGATATGTGGCTTGGTGGGCTAGGCGTGCATGCGGTATTTTTTGGTTTTATGCTGTGGATGTTTTGGTTACGTTTACGAATAAAAGCACCTAAAAATACAGTGAAATCTAGTTAAAAAAACAGTAAGCATATAGCTAAATTGCATAAAGTTTTATATCTATATTCTATATAATAAGATGATAACTAGGGGGATTTGATATGAATCTACAGCAATTTCGCTTTGTGCGCGAAACCATTCGGCAAAACTTTAATTTAACCGATGCCGCTCGATCGTTGTTTACCTCTCAGCCTGGTGTCTCTAAAGCCATTATCGAGTTAGAGGACGAGTTGGGGATACAAATTTTTGAGCGCCATGGTAAACGTCTTAAAGGCTTGACTAAGCCTGGGGCAGCTGTGGCTGAAGTCATTGATCGTATTATGCGCGAAGTGGATAACTTGCGTCGTGTGAGTGATGATTTTGCGCGCCATGACGAAGGCGCTTTAGTTATTGGCTGTACCCATGCGCAAGCGCGTTATTTATTGCCCAAAGTCATTCCGGCGTTTCGAGAGCGTTTCCCTAAAGTTCATATGTCCTTAGCTGAGGGCAGTCCTCCGGTTTTAGCGCAAATGGTTTTGCATGAAAAAGCGGATCTAGCCATTGCGACGGAAACCTTATCTCAAACCCCTGGCCTGATCACGTTACCTGTCTATTCTTGGCAGCATACGGTGGTGGTGCGACCAGACCATCCTTTAGCTGACTTGCCTTCTAATCGTGCCGAAGCGTTAAGCCTAACCGAGCTGGCTAAATACCCCATTGTTACCTATGACCACGCTTTTTCTGGTAGAACGGCGATTGATGAGGCTTTTGCTAACGAGGGCCTAACCCCGGACATTGTATTAGAAGCTATTGATGCAGATGTGATCAAAACATATGTTGATGTAGGGTTGGGTATTGGTATTATTGCTGGAATGGCATTTGACCCGCGCCGTGATAAAGGCTTGGTGGGGCTGCCGGCTGGCCACTTGTTTGGTACACATCAGACAAGAGTCGCCGTTAAAGAGGGCATGTTTATCCGCGATTATTTGTATGTATTGCTGGAAATGCTTAACCCAGACTTAGGGCGCGATGTGATTGAAGCCGCGCTTAACGAAAATAATTAATAACAATTTAGAGCACAGCCCAATCAGCGCTGTGCTTTTTTATGCTGATTTGGTCTACGCTTATTCGTATAAGATCGTTTGACAATCTAAATGAGAATGATTATCATTTAGTTGAAATCAACCAGTGGAGACTTTGTTATGTCACAACGTATCAGTGCTGTTATTGTAGGAGCAGATCGTCTGGGGAATATTCCAGCGTTGTTAAATACACATAACATAAAAATAAAACAACATATTAGCGGCAGAGAACCCTCACACCAGAAAAAAAACTTGGCTTTGCCCTCGGGTACAGAGCTATTGATTTTGTTGACTGATTTTCTTGGACATAATGTGATGAAGGCATTTCGATCTGCGGCGCAACGGGGTGGGGTAAAGGTGGTTGCGTGCCGTCGGTCTGTGTGTAGTGTCAAGGCGGCATTAACTCAAGAGGGATTCTGTGAGGATTGCCCCTATAAAAAGTAAGCGTAAATCATAAAAAAAAGCCGCTCGAATTTGAGCGGCTTTTTTATTATTTTGCGCTGGCTAAGCGACGAGCGCCGTTATAGCGTTTTTTCCAGTAATTGATATTCATGTCCTCGATACGAACTACGGAGCCGGTGCTGGGAGCATGTACAAACTTGTTGTCGCCTAAATATATACCAACATGGGAGAAACGTTGGCCACTGGTATTGAAAAAGACCAAATCTCCTTTTTGTAGCTCATGGCGTTTGATGCTTTGACCAAGACGTGCCATTTCGGCCGAGCGGCGAGGAAGCTTAAGCCCCAAGGATTTTTCTGCTACATAGCTGACCAAACCGCTGCAATCAAAACCACTGGATGGGGCGCTGCCACCAAAACGGTATTTCACACCTAAATAATTTAATGCGGTAGATGCAAGACCGTGATTGCCTTTGGGGCTGTGATCGGTAGCAGTATGAGCACTATAGGTGGTGATGACATCGGTTTTACCACGGTTAGCGAGGTAAGCGCCGAGCGGGTCGGATTGGGTTTCGTAGGCGTATTCTTGGTTGAGTTGATCAAGAAGAGCTTGAGCATCGGCGGTGTCGGGGCCTTGGGTTGTGGCACAACCAGTTAAAAATGCTATAGCACATGCGATCCCAATACGCGCGGGCGAGAGTAAACGTGATAATGAGGACATAATTTGTTATTTGTTATGGCTTGCTAATGTGGGTGAGATCACAACTAAGATAACAGGAGATGATGACAAAATCGGGTAACTATCCCCTGAAATCTAGCAAATTGAACAACATCAAGCTAGAAGTTTACCTAAGCGGTTAAGGAAGGTAAACCGTAAAAGCCCGCGCTGTATAAGAATACAGTGGTTTAAGAAGGCATGGAGGATCACATTAAAAAATGGTTTTTAGCAAAGATAGATTGCCATAGGTATTTTTTTAAGAAAAATCACGATTTCATAGATATAAAAATGGTTATTGAGTAAGAATTAGGAGGATTGCAACAAAATGATGTGAATGGTATCAAAAAGCCATGTTGTTTTTTTGCAGCAATTAGATAATGGAGAAAAAAAGCCCCACTATGAAGTGGGGCGGGCTGTAAATTATTTACATACCTGAGTAGACAGGACCTTCGCCTCCTTGAGGGGGTACCCACACAATATTCTGAGTAGGGTCTTTGATATCACAGGTTTTGCAATGCACGCAGTTCTGTGCATTGATTTGTAGCTGGTCGGCACCAGTATCGTCTTTAATGAACTCATAGACACCGGCAGGACAGTAACGGCTTTCTGGGCCGGCGTATTCAGCTAAGTTAACACGTACCGGAACACTGGAGTCTTTAAGGGTAAGATGGATAGGTTCATCTTCTTCGTGGTTCGTGTTGGACAAATAAACGGAGCTCAGCCGGTCAAAGGTTAAGACGCCGTCGGGTTTAGGATAATCGATGGGGGCACACATAGCCGCAGGCTGTAGGTAAGCATAGTCAGGCTTGGTGTTTTTAAGTGACCAAGGCATTTTACCTTTAAAAATCAATTGCTCTATACCTGTCATTAAGGTGCCAACAGTACGTCCTTTTTTGAACCACTGCTTAAAATTACGAGCCTTGTTTAATTCATCATATAGCCAAGAGCGTTCAAAAGCATGGGGGTAGGCATTGAGCTCATCCTGTTGGCGACCAGAGCGGATCGCTTCAAAGGCGGCTTCTGCTGCTAACATGCCGCTTTTAATCGCAGCGTGGCTCCCCTTAATGCGGGAAGCATTTAAAAACCCAGCTTCACAGCCAACCATAGCGCCACCTGGAAATACGAACTTAGGCAAAGCCAACAGCCCACCCGCGGTTAAAGAGCGGGCACCGTAAGCGATCCGTTTGGCGCCCTCAAACGTGGGGCGAATGGCGGGGTGAGTTTTATAACGCTGAAACTCTTCAAATGGGGATAACCACGGGTTGGCATAATCCAAGCCTACTACTAAACCTACGGCTACTAGGTTGTTATCTAAGTGGTATAAGAATGCGCCACCATAGGTGTCGGGGTCTAATGGCCAGCCGGCAGTGTGCATGACTAAACCGGGTTGAGCGCGTGAAGGATCAATTTCCCAGAGCTCTTTGATACCAATGGCGTAGCTTTGGGCGTTTCTCCCTGCATCGAGTTTGTATTTTTCGATAAGTTGCCGACCTAAGTGACCGCGAGAGCCTTCTGCAAAAATAGTGTATTTAGCCAAAAGCTCCATACCCGGTTGGTAGTCGGGCTTATGAGAGCCATCGCGGGCAACCCCCATATCTCCCGTGACAATGCCTCGTACCGCGCCATCATCGGTGTAGAGCACTTCAGCGGCAGCAAATCCTGGGAAAATGTCGACTTCTAGAGCCTCGGCTTGCTCTGCTAACCATTGAGCAACCTCGCCTAAGCGGACCACATAATTGCCTTCGTTTTTAAAACAGTCCGGTAACATCCATAAGGGAGTGCTACGAGCCTTGTCCTCGCTAAGGAAAAGAAACTGATCTTCGGTGACCGCTACGTGTAGCGGTGCGTTCTTCTCTTGCCAGTCGGGGATAAGTTCTGTCAAAGCGCGTGGGTCCATGACGGCGCCAGATAAAATATGGGCTCCTACCTCTGCTCCTTTTTCTAGCACACAGACGCTTAATTCTTGATTTTGCTCTGCGGCAAGTTGCTTTAGACGTATGGCGGTAGCAAGCCCCCCTGGCCCAGCCCCCACGATGACCACATCGTATTCCATCGATTCGCGTTCAGACATGGATAGTTTCTCCGTGATAGTTGTTGATTAGGCAGCGGCAATGAGGCTGCATAAGGAGTGAATGCTCTTAATTGTATGGCAGATCGGATTAAGGGATAGAAAATTGAGGGAATTCCCTTGTTATTTCCCCACTCAAACCTACGAGAGATCGCTATACTTATAACTAATCAGTTGTCTTTGCTCTTCTGTTGTAGCAGGAACAAAATAAGAAAACAATAATGACTCATGACGTATACTTTACGTTAACGTCAATTTTTATAGGAGCTGTCACTATGGATAAGGTATATGCCAGTGCGACCGAGGCCCTCAAAGACCTCGTGGCAGATGGACAAACCATTGGGGTTGGAGGTTTTGGGCTATGTGGTATTCCAGAGGCTCTGATCGCGGCACTGCGTGATTC
The DNA here is from genome assembly GCF_030152715.1 of Paenalcaligenes sp. Taxonomy (NCBI): domain Bacteria; kingdom Pseudomonadati; phylum Pseudomonadota; class Betaproteobacteria; order Burkholderiales; family Alcaligenaceae; genus Paenalcaligenes; species Paenalcaligenes sp. The sequence continues at coordinate 11,897 of NZ_JASLIX010000078.1, read as the reverse complement.
GGGTGTAAAAGATTTGACGTGTGTTAGTAATAATGCTGGGGTAGATGGGTTTGGCTTAGGCTTATTGCTGGAAACCCGCCAGATTAAAAAAATGATTTCTTCCTATGTGGGGGAAAACAAAGAGTTTGAACGGCAATACCTTGCTGGCGAGCTTGAGTTAGAGTTTACCCCTCAGGGTACCTTAGCCGAACGCCTACGTGCTGGCGGAGCGGGTATTCCTGCTTTTTTTACGGCCACTGGGGTCGGAACCATTGTGGCAGAGGGCAAAGAGGTGCGCGAATTTGATGGTCAACAATACATCATGGAACGTGCTATTGTGCCGGATGTTTCTTTAGTTAAAGCACATATTGCCGATCGTAGCGGTAACCTGATTTTCCGTAAAACGGCTCGTAACTTTAACCCTAATATTGCGCAGGCTGGCAAGGTGACAGTGGTAGAAGTAGAGAAAATCGTGGAGGTGGGCGAATTAGATCCCGATCAGATTCATTTACCCGGTATTTTTGTTCACCGTATTGTTTTGAACGAAAACCCAGAAAAACGCATTGAGCAGCGTACCACACGATAGGAGGTAATCATGGCTTGGACTCGAGATCAAATGGCAGCCCGTGCGGCACAAGAACTACAAGATGGTTTTTACGTTAACCTGGGGATTGGTATGCCGACCATGGTAGCTAACCACGTGCCCGAGGGCATGCAGGTCTGGTTACAATCCGAAAACGGATTATTAGGTATTGGGCCTTTTCCGCGCGAGGACGAGGTAGATGCAGACCTAATCAACGCAGGCAAGCAAACTGTTACCACCTTGCCAGGCTCGTCTTTCTTTTCTTCGGCTGACTCCTTCGGCATGATTCGAGGTGGTAAAATTAATCTAGCCATCTTGGGGGCGATGCAGGTTTCTGAAAAAGGGGACCTTGCGAACTGGATGATCCCAGGCAAAATGGTTAAAGGCATGGGCGGCGCCATGGATTTGGTCGCTGGAGTGGGGCGAGTGGTGATTTTAATGGACCACGTGGCGCGTGCTAAAGACGGTACCGAATCCTTAAAAATCTTGCCCGAGTGTACTTTACCTTTAACCGGGGTGGGAGTAGTCGATTTAATTATTACTGATCTAGGGGTGATAGAGGTCACACCGAATGGATTAAAATTACTGGAGCTGGCCGATGGCGTGACGCTAGAGGAAATCCAATCCAAAACGGGTGTCCCTTTAGATGTGTCTGCAGTGGCCTAGATTGTTAATATAATCATGAAACAGGCACGCTGGGTCGTGCCTGTTTTCTTTTGGGGTAGTCAATGTCGGTTTATGATTCTCGTCTTCAGCAGTTGCGTCAGGCTATGCAACAAGCTGGAATTGATATCTATGTAATATTAAGCTCAGATCCGCACTTATCTGAATATCTGCCCGAATATTATCAAGCTCGTGCATGGTTAAGCGGCTTTACTGGCTCGGCAGGGTCGTTGGTGATTACAGCGGATTTTGCAGGGTTATGGACAGATAGCCGTTATTGGGTACAGGCGCAGCAAGATCTGGCGGGCACGGCGTTTATTTTGATGCCCTGGGGCGATCCACAAACCCCAGATATGCTGGAGTGGGTGGCGCAAACGGCACAAGCTGGGCAGGTCATAGGCATAGATAGTCAGGTGATGCCACAAAGCCAGTTTGCCCAATGGCAAAATATGGCGCAAGCCCATCAGTTATCCATACAGGGGCAATGGGATTTAATGACGTCGATTTGGGTGGATCGTCCCGCCTTGCCCCAAGCTCCTATTTATGTGCATGAGCCCCCGTTTGCGCTACGTGATGTAAAACAAAATATTCAACAAGTGCGTCAAGCAATGGCCGAGCAGCAGGTGCAGTCTCATTTGCTATCGAGCTTAGATGATGTGGCGTGGTTACTTAACTTACGTGGGCAGGATGTGCAATACAACCCCGTTTTTTTAGCCCATGTGTTATTTACTGAAGAGGCTGTGACCCTATTTGTTGATATGGCCAAAGTGTCTGCTAAAGTAGCTCATCATCTATATCAACATCAGGTTGATGTTCAGCCCTATACACACTTAGCACAAGCATTAGCCGCTTTACCTGAGCACAGTCGTTTATTAGTTGATCCTAATACTGTCACCGCAGGGGTATTGCAGCATGCAGCCCAAACGCAGTGGGTGTTCGCGCCTAATCCTTCTACTGGAATAAAAGCGTGTAAAACCCCTGCTGAGCTTGAGCATGTACGTCAGGTGATGGCGTATGATGGCGCTGCGTTATGTGCGTTTTTTGCGTGGTTTGAGGACACCGTCAAGCAGCGGCCTATAGCGGAAACGGAAATCCACGAACAAATCACAGCGGCACGTGCACAACAGCCACATTTTGTTAGCCCTAGTTTTGGCACGATTGCTGCTTTTGGTGCAAATGCAGCTATGCCGCATTATCAAGCCACAGAGCAAGCACATGACATGATCACTGGGAATGGTCTGTTATTGATTGACTCTGGGGGACAGTACTTGGGGGGAACAACTGATATTACGCGTGTTGTGCCTGTGGGTACGCCCACTCCAGAACAAAAGCGGGATTACACCTTAGTGTTAAAGGGGATGATTGCTTTATCCCAAGCCGTTTTTGCCAAAGGGGTTACTGGTCAGCAGCTTGATGTGATCGCGCGGATGCCATTATGGCAGGCAGGGGTGGATTTTGGTCATGGTACAGGTCATGGCGTGGGTTATTTTATGAATGTTCACGAGGGCCCCCAATCCATTTCTTGGCGGCGCCGGGCTGATGCCACTCCTGTGCCGATGCAACCCGGTATGATAACCTCTAATGAGCCCGGCCTTTATCGTGCCCAACAGTGGGGGATACGGATTGAAAACCTGATCGCTTGTGTGGAAAAAGAGCAAAACGACTTTGGTCATTTTTATGCTTTTGAGAGCCTAACACTTTGTCCCATTGATGTGCGTTGCATTGAGACCACGCTATTAAATTCTGCGGAAATCGATTGGTTAAATGCTTACCATAAACAGGTCTATGAGCGCTTGAAACCGTTGGTTTCCGGCTCGGCCTTACAGTGGTTAGAGCAAAACACTCAACCTTTAGCAACAACAAATTGTTCCAACTAAGGCGCGGTAAACGGTATAATTCAAATTTCCAGTTCTTGCCTGATTTGCATCAGGATTGTTATTCACAATGACCACCAAATACGTATTTGTCACCGGAGGTGTTGTATCCTCCCTAGGTAAAGGTATTGCAGCGGCCTCTTTAGCTGCCATCCTTGAGTCACGCGGATTACGTGTGACCATGCTCAAGCTTGATCCCTACATCAACGTTGATCCAGGTACCATGAGCCCATTTCAACACGGTGAGGTTTTTGTTACCGAAGACGGAGCAGAAACGGATTTAGACTTAGGGCACTATGAGCGTTTTATTTCAACGCGCATGCGTAAAGTTAATAACTTTACTACAGGCCAAATTTACGAATCGGTATTACGCAAAGAGCGACGCGGGGATTACCAAGGTAAAACCGTCCAAGTCATTCCTCACATTACAAACGAAATCCAAGACTTTATTGCGCGTGGCGCTAAAGCAGCTTACAACGGCGAAGCCGATGTGGCGATTGTGGAGATCGGTGGTACGGTAGGGGATATCGAATCCTTGCCCTTTCTAGAGGCAATTCGTCAAATGAGCTTGCGTCTAGGGCGCAATAATACCGCTTTGGTGCATTTGACCTTGGTGCCGTTTATTCCTTCTGCAGGGGAACTAAAAACCAAGCCCACTCAGCATTCGGTACAGAAGCTGCGTGAAATCGGTTTATACCCAGATGCGTTATTGTGTCGGGCAGATCGTGAAATTCCTGATGAGGAGCGCGCTAAGATCTCTTTATTTTCTAATGTACCGCTGGATGCGGTCATTTCGGTTAAAGACGCTGAAACGATTTATGAGATCCCTGCCATGTTACACAGTCAGGGGCTAGACAATTTAGTTTGTGACGCGTTGTCCTTGTCGCCACCTCCTGCTGATTTGACGATGTGGGATAATTTGGTTCATGCGCTGAAAAACCCAGAGCATGCAGTACGTATTGCCATGGTAGGTAAATACGTCGAGTTAACGGAGTCGTACAAATCTTTATCCGAAGCACTGACACACGCAGGTATTCATACGCGTACAGACGTACAAATTGAATATATCGATTCGGAAGATATCGAAAAGTCGGGGACAGGCGCATTGGATGGATTTGATGCTATTTTGGTGCCCGGGGGCTTTGGTAAGCGTGGTACCGAGGGCAAGATTCAAGCAATCCGTTATGCACGTGAAAACAAAATCCCTTATTTGGGCATTTGTTTAGGGATGCAACTAGCAGTAGTAGAGTTTGCGCGTCACGTGGCGGGTTTAGGCGGAGCAAACAGTACCGAGTTTGACCCATCTGCTGCTCATCCAGTTGTCGCCTTAATCACCGAATGGAAAGATCGCGAAGGTCGTGTTGAGCATCGTTCGGGTGATGAGGATTTAGGTGGCACAATGCGCAAAGGGGCTCAAGAATGCCCTGTTAAAGAGGGGACTCGTGCTTATGAGATCTATGGCCCGTGCGTTAATGAACGCCATCGCCATCGTTTCGAGGTCAACAATGTATATGTGCCGCGCCTCGAAGAGTCTGGCTTAGTGATTAGTGCTCGGACTCCTACCGAAAGCCTACCCGAAATCATGGAGCTGCCCGAGGCTAAGCACCCATGGTTTATGGGGGTGCAGTTTCATCCAGAGTTTACTTCCACACCGCGTGATGGGCACCCTTTATTTATTAGTTATATACAAGCGGCTTTAGCCCACAAAGCACAGTCTAAATAAATAAAATGCACCGCTTTGGCGGTGCATGTTTTTGTGAGAATGCCAATGGAGTTATGTGGTTTTCAGGTTGGGATCGACCAACCCTTTTTCTTAATAGCTGGCCCTTGTGTGATTGAGTCGCGTCAGATGGCTTTTGACACGGCGGGGTATTTAAAAGAAATCACCGATGAGCTTGGCATCCCTTTTATTTATAAAAGTTCTTTTGATAAAGCCAATCGTAGCTCCGTCGCCTCGTACCGCGGTCCTGGTATGCTCGAAGGTCTGCAGATTTTAGTCGATGTGCGAGAACATTTTGGGGTGCCAGTGCTAACTGATGTCCATGAAAAAGAGCAGGTGGATGATGTAGCGGCGGTGGTGGATGTATTGCAAACTCCTGCGTTTTTATGTCGTCAAACGGACTTTATTCAGGCTTGTGCTGCAACCCTAAAACCTGTCAATATCAAAAAAGGGCAGTTTTTAGCGCCTCAGGATATGAAAAATGTGGTGGATAAAGCCCGAGCCGCTGCGCTTGATGCGGGCGGAGACGGGGATACCATTATGGTTTGTGAGCGTGGGGCTTCTTTTGGTTATAACAACCTAGTGTCGGACATGCGTTCACTGGCTATTATGCGGGAAACCGGCTGCCCCGTTGTGTTTGATGCGACGCATTCTGTACAGTTGCCGGGAGGACAGGGGGATCGATCGGGGGGGCAGAGTGAGCTCGTGCCGGTGTTGGCTCGAGCCGCAGTGGCTGCTGGTGTAGCAGGGGTTTTTATGGAAACTCATCCGAACCCAGCGCAAGCCTTATCTGATGGGCCGAATGCAGTTCCCTTACAGCGTATGCATGCTTTATTAAGCCATCTTAAAGCCATTGATCAGGTGGTAAAAGCCCCAGGCGTATTGGATTAAGCCACCTATTATTGAACATAGGTTGTACAATAGGGACGATTTTTTATTGCAGAAAGAAGGGGTTAGCCCTTTATTTCTATTATTGATTAGCGTTATTGCTTCCATAGCAAGGACTACATTTCATGAGTGCTATTGTAGATATTATTGGTCGTGAGATTCTTGACTCGCGTGGTAACCCTACCGTTGAATGTGATGTGCTATTAGAGTCAGGTGCGATGGGGCGTGCCTCGGTACCTTCAGGTGCTTCCACTGGCATGCGTGAGGCCTTAGAACTACGTGATGGGGACAAATCCCGTTACTTAGGCAAAGGGGTGCTGCGTGCTGTAGAAAATATTAATACAGAAATTGCTGAAGCCTTAATTGGTTTAGATGCCCAAGAGCAGCATTTCATTGATCAGACCTTGATCGATTTAGATGGCACCGAAGATAAAAGTCGTTTGGGTGCAAACGCCATGTTGGCCGCCAGTATGGCTGTAGCGCGTGCAGCAGCAGATGATTCAGGTCTATCGCTGTATCGCTATTTTGGTGGTAGTGGCGCCATGCAAATGCCTGTGCCGATGATGAACGTGATCAACGGTGGGGCGCATGCCAATAATACCCTTGATTTACAAGAGTTCATGATCATGCCTATTGGCGCTAAAAGCTTCCGTGAAGCCTTGCGTATGGGGGCAGAGGTCTTTCACGCGTTAAAAGACTTAATTCATGCTCAGGGCATGTCCACAGCGGTAGGTGATGAGGGTGGTTTTGCGCCAAACGTGGAAAATCATGAAGCCGCTATTCAGCTAATTCTACAAGCTATTGATAAAGCCGGTTACGAGGCAGGTACACAAATTGCCTTGGCTTTAGACTGCGCAAGTTCCGAGTTTTATCGTGATGGTTTATACCATTTAGCTGGAGAGGGTGGCATTAGTTTAAACGCTTCCCAGCTGGTTGATTTGCTTGAAAGCTGGTGTGACAAATACCCCATCGTTTCTATTGAAGACGGCATGGCCGAAGACGACTGGGAAGGCTGGAAAATTCTTACTGATCGCTTAGGAAAAAAAGTACAGCTAGTCGGTGATGATTTATTTGTGACCAATACCAAAATCCTACGTGAAGGGATTGATCGTGGTATTGCTAACTCCATTTTGATTAAGATTAATCAGATTGGCACGTTGACAGAAACCTTTGCTGCCATTGAGCTGGCCAAGCGCTATGGTTATACCGCTGTGATTTCTCATCGTTCTGGGGAAACAGAAGACGCTACGATTGCCGATATTGCGGTAGCTACGAATGCCATGCAGATTAAAACCGGTTCGTTATCGCGCTCGGATCGCATGGCTAAATACAACCAGCTTTTGCGCATTGAAGAAGAGCTAACCGGTGTGGCGTCCTATCCTGGACGTGATGCTTTTTATAACTTGCGTTAACGCTCCACGAGGTTAAAGGGTTTGGTATTAAGCCAAACCCTTTATTATTTTTGTTATGCGTTTTATTTTTATTTTCTTAGTTGCGCTATTGGCTTTTTTTAATTACGAGCTGTGGTTCGGGAATAATGGCGTAGATAGAATTAAAGAATTACAAGAAAAAATACAAGTGCAGCAAGAGCTCAACGAGGCTGCTTTAGCTCGTAATAATGCGATGGCGGCAGAAGTGCACGATCTACGAGAGGGAACACAAGCGGTAGAGGAATTGGCACGTTTTGAGCAGGGAATGATTAAGCAAGGCGAGATTTTTGTGCAAATCATGTCGCCGAATACACCCTAGGGGGGTGCCTCGCAACAAAAGCTCCCATGACACTGCCAAGAGGGAGCGGTTTGCTCGTTGCTAGGCGGCAGCCAAGATCCTAAGGATGATGGGCTGCTGTAGGTGGGCATAGATGGTAAAGGTACAGTGTGAGGGGTTGTAGTCTGCGATGTTGAGTTTGATACTTGTGCCGATGCTGTGGCTTGGGTTGTATCGGATTGCATCGCGATGCGGATCTCGGTTTGAATAGGGATGAGCCCCTGTTGATAATAACTTTGATTGCTTGAAGAGTGAGCTAAGGCAAGGCGAACAAAGTGTCTAAGGACTGGGCTAAGGGGGCGATGCCCATAGGTAAGACGTAATACTAATGTGTTTTGATCAAAAATACGTGTATTACCCTGTTGATATTGTAATGCTTGATAGTTGAAAGACGCTGGGGTTGGAGCAAGAGTATAAGTGTAAATCTCCCAGTGCTCAGAAGGAGAAAAAGCCCAAGCAGGATGTTGCTGTAAGTGGTGTTTAAAAAGGGGGGTAATATGCTGGGGGTGAGCCGCTAATGTGGCTAATGAGCGCCCAGTATCTAAAAGAGCTGTATTAAGATATTGCCGTAAAAGCAGCCAGTGAGCGCTTTCTAGACCGGCTATAGCAAGAAAGCATAATAGTAATAAAGTAGCTGTGCTTTCAATAAGTGTAGCGCCAGATTGCATAGCAAGCGATATAAAATGGTTGTCGATACATGCAGTATGACAAGTCGCTAAGGCATAGACAATCTGTGGAGAATACGTAGAAATATCCCGCCATATAGGCGGGATTTTTAATTAATGCAGCGTGTTTTTGGTTTCTGGTTGGTCGCTTTGGGCAATAAATAATCGCGCACAATCCACAGGATCAAATTGGTAAGGTTTGCCACAAAAATGACAAGAGACTTCGATATGCTCTTGTTCGCTAAGAATTTGTTCAATTTCGGCAGTGCCTAACATGCGTAACATATCGGCGACGCGTTCACGCGTACAGGGGCAATGCCACTGTACGGGTATGGGGTCCAGTTTGAGTAGATCTTCTTGCCAAAAGAGGCGATGGATGAGTTCGTGAGCAGGTAGCTGTAAAAGCTCATCATTTTTAACGGTAGCGACAAGCTGCTTAGCGCGATCCCAACTGGGTTCCTCGGGCGCTTCGGTGCCCTCGATATGGCCACCTGTGCCAGGTAAGCGCTGTAGTAATAAGCCGTTGGCTTTGGTGCCGTCGGCAGCGAGAAAAATGCGTGTATCTAGTTGTTCGGAGTGCTGCATATAGTTTTCCAGCACTTCGGCAAAATTATCTCCATGCAGTGGCACGATACCCTGATAAGGTTTTAGGTCAGTGTGAGGTTTTGGTTCTAACACCACCATAAAGCGACCGTTATCGTAGGTATTGAGTAAATTTTGTAGATTTCCGTTTTCAGGAATAGCTACCCCTTCGCGTAAGCTGACAGTGGCGCGGATATGAAAGTCGGATGTGCACTCGACCACCATCAGAGCGATAGGGCCATCGCCTTGGGCTTGTAAGACCAGCGAACCATCAAGTTTTAGGTTACCAGCTAACAAAACCGCTGCTGCCGCAAGCTCACCTAAGAGATTGCGTACACAGTCAGGGTAATTTTGATGGGCTAATCCGGTTTGCCAAGCTGCACTGAGCTCAACCGTTTGCGCACGTGTTAGCTGATCAGCAAATACGTATTTATTTAATTGATCTGTCATAGTTTTGAAAGAAAAATGCGGGTTATGGTTGTAGATGGGGACGAATATCTACAATTCGAGTGCCCGCGATACGATCATGTAAAAATTGCTGGTCTTTATCGAACCATGTCCAAATAAAAATAGTGAACGGGGCAAACACGATAAGAAGGTTGGTGGAATAGTAACCGGTATAAGCCGCCATCATTTTGACTGCCAAAGCGAAAAGCAGAGGTAGGATCCACATAAGCACATAACGATAGAGCGCTTGGAACCAGCTTGGCTTGGAACCATCGGGCATTTGTAAACGTAAATGCCATGTTTTCATGGGCAAGGTTTGGCCTGTGCGCCGCCAAGCCAATAGAAAATACAGGCCGATGGCCATAAATAAAATGACTTGCCTTGCGGCACGCAAATGTAAAGCGTGGCGACTTTGTGTTAGGTAGTCAAAAACCAGTAGTACCCCAAAAATGAGACCAAAAAGCAAAACGCCCTCGTACATCATGCACGAAAATCGACGCCAGCGGGATGGGGTAGGTAAAGAGAAAGAGGCTTCAGCAGACATAGTGGGAATTATAATCGAAGTCACTATGTTTTAGGTACAGGAGACGGCAGAACCTAGGCGCTGAAGCCTAAAACGGAGAGGAATTAAGCGAATAAACGTTGCAGGAGACGTTTTAGGCTTTGTAGAGGACGAAGACGATTCTGTTGTTCTAAAGCCTGTTGGATTAAGCGACGTTCAAGGTCGTCGGATAAAGGTAGATCCTGCGTTTGTTGATAAAACATGATTTCCACACAAATGAAGTTAGGGTTAACCCTATTATAAGGGTTAACCCTAGTAATTTCAATGTGAGTGTGGTTTACCGGTTACTGGCGGGCACCATTTGGAAGTTAAATAAACGGCAGTCTAGCGGCCCGTTATACAGCGGATAACGTCGATTGGGTTTTAAGCGTAGCTTAGATGGAATATCTAGATCACTGGTGATGAGATTGACGCTCCAGCCGGCAAAATTCCGTTTTAAGTGGGCCGCCCATTGTTCCCAGAATTCGGTATCGGTTTCATCCAAACGTTCCCCATAGGGGGGGTTGGTAACGATCCAGCCTTGAGCGGCTAAGGGTTGGATAGCTAAAGCATTGCCTGTTTCAAAGCGGATGGTGTTGGGATGTAAATGGGCACGTGCCAAGTTTGCTTGGGCTGCTTCGATGGCTGCAGGGTTAATATCACATCCAACCAATGGGATTTCGATTTCAGCAGCAATATTCGCGCGTGCTTCGGCTTTCAGATCTTGCCAAGCTTTGGCATCGTGGTCACGCAAGCGCTCGAAATGAAAGGGCCGCCAAATTCCAGGGGGCGCACCAAGTGCAATCCAAGCCGCTTCGATAAGAATAGTACCACTACCGCAAAATGGATCAATCAGGGGGGCGTTGGGGTCCCAGTCTGACAAAGCCAGTAAACCTGCTGCTAGGTTTTCGCGCAAAGGGGCGTCCCCCTTATGGTGACGCCAGCCACGTTTAAATAAGGATTCGCCACTGCTATCAATGTATAAAGTGGCTGAGTCTTCGTTTAAGAACGCATGGACTTTGGCATCGGGGCGGACTGTGTCGATATCCGGACGCGCCCCTTCGCGATCACGCAAGCGATCACAAATCGCGTCTTTTACTCGTAGGTTGGCAAATTGTAGGCTTTGAAAGGGGCTACGTATGGCCGAGGTGTCAACACGTAAGGTCTGTTGTGGTCCAAACCAGTTCTCCCAAGGTGTTTGGTAGGCAAGCTCGTAAAGCTAATCTTCATTTTGAATTTTGGCATAGCTCATTTGCACTAAAATACGCGTTGCCAGTCGGGAATAGAGATTAGCGCGTAAAACATCCTGCCAGTCAGCAACGAAATGGCAGCCGGCTCGTCCTTGGCTGACTTGATCAAAGCCTAATGCTTGCAGCTCTACTGCTAAAGCTTCCTCTAGACCTTGCGGGCAAGGGGCAAACACGGGAAAGCGTCCATGGCGCTCAGCACTAAAGCGGGCTTGGATTTCAGGGCCTTGGACGGGAACAGGTTTGCGGGGCGCTGGAGGCGCTGGCCGCGTTGGTGCGTAGCCGGTAGGGGGGGTTGCCCGCTTGGTAACGCGTGCAAAGCGCTGAGGTGTTTTGGCGGCAGGGGTGGCAGGCGTAGTGGGAGTGTCTTCTTGACGTAAACGCTGCATTTGTTGTGCTTGCCGCGCGCGGGCACCAGAACGCACACGCCGGTCTTCATTGCTAGGCTGCGGTTTTTTTTTCAGCGTGAGCGTTTTTTTTGGGGTGGAAGTCATAGGGATTAAAAAGGTTTAAGAACCACAAGGATGAGGACAAGAAAGAGCATAAGCACGGGGATTTCGTTAAACCAACGGTAATACACATGAGAGCGTTGATTTTCCCCTGCTTTAAAACGTTGTAATAGGCGGCCACAGTACCAGTGATAAAGGGCAAGCCCAGCAACAAGTGTGATTTTGGCATGGATCCAACCCATGCCTTTACCTATGCCAAAATACAAATACAACCCAAAACCAGTGAGAATAGTCAGTATGGCTAAAGGCAGCATAAAACGGTAAAGGCGGTGCGCCATACCAGTTAGCACTTGCATCGTGGCCGTATCCTGTGGTTGTGCCATATTGACATAGATGCGGGGCAAGTAGAACAGCCCCGCAAACCAAGCGGTCACGAGTAGAATATGTAGAGCTTTAAGCCACAAAAATGCCATTAGTTTTGTCCACGTAGTT
>NZ_JASLIX010000115.1:0-25195 GCF_030152715.1 Paenalcaligenes sp. | reverse complement strand
GGGTTTGATTTGCTGATTCAGGCTTTTGCGATGGTGGCTAACTACTTCCCCGACTGGGACTTAGTCATTCTTGGTGAGGGCGAAGAGCGCGCTGCTTTACAAAAGCAGATTGATACGGCGGCTTTACAACATCGAATTCAACTTGTAGGACGGGTTGGCAATATTAAAGATTGGTATGAGCAGTCCGATATGTACGTGCTGAGTTCGCGCAGTGAAGGCTTGTCAAATACATTGCTAGAAGCGATGGCCTCTGGTTTAGCTGTGGTAGCGATGGACTGTGACACAGGGCCACGAGAAATTATTCGTGACAATATTGATGGGGTGTTGGTCAACCCGCCGGCTGATGCTGATGCCTTAGCGGCGTACTTATCTGACTTAATGGCTCGCCCTTTCAAACGAGAGGCGTTGGCACGCCGCGCTGTAGATGTAAGGGATCGGTTTTCGGTACCTATTGTGATGGCACAGTGGGAGCGACTATTACCCCGTGTGACACGAGACACTCAGGCTAAAAAAAGTCATAGGACAAGAGCATGAGGATTTTGTTTTTTGTGAGCTCAATGAACGCTGGGGGGGCTGAGCGGGTGGCAGCAAGTCTAGCGAATGCGTGGGTACAGCGTGGCGATGAGGTTTGCTTGGTGCCCACACATTTACAGACGGATAGTAGCTTTTATGCTTTAGATTCTCGGGTACAGTTTCAGCCGCTCAAGAATCACTTGAGCTGGTTCCCACCTTTTATTACACCATTACGTAAATGGCGAGCAATCAAAAAAATTCACGACACATTTAATCCCGATGTGGTGATCTCATTTTTAACCAATGTGAATGTGAATGTGTTGATGGCTTTACGTGGTGTGTCCACGCCAGTGATTGTGTGTGAGCGTACCAACCCTGTCGTTAGTCAAAGTGCAGATAAAAAACTTCAGGCCTTACGTTCTAAGCTGTATCCGCGTGCTACGCGGGTGGTAGTGCAAACACAAGATGCGGCTCAGGCTTTTACCCAGGCAGAACCTCAGTTGGGCGAGCTCGCCGTGATACCGAATCCAATTCCTCCTGATTTAGCCGCTTTGCCTTTGGCAGCAGAAGTAGAAAAAACAGATCACCCCAAACTGATTGCGATGGGACGTTTAGTACCAGCCAAACGCTTCGACCAGCTCATTCATGTGTTTGGTTTATTACAGGATGCGTTTCCTGAGTGGAGCTTGCATATTTATGGAGAAGGCCCAGAGCGAGAACGCTTGGAGCATTGTGCAGAGCTAGTCGGGGGCAAAGACCGAATCTTTTTGCATGGTAAAACGAATGAGCCATGGCAGGTCTTAGCGCAGGCTCAACTCTTTGTGTTGACGTCTGCTTACGAAGGGTTTCCTAATGTGTTGCTCGAGGCGATGACGTTAGGGTTACCTTGTGTCACAGTAGACTGTCCAAGTGGGCCTAAAGAAATCTCGAATACAGGACGCGACGCGGTGTTAGTGATGCTGGATAATGAGCAGGATCTGCGTAGAGCGCTGAGCGAATTGATGGCTGATCCGCGCTTGCGAGGGGCTCTAGGGCAGCGTGCTGCAACCTCGGTGCGCGAACGTTATGGCATGCCGGCGGTCATAGAGCAATGGGATACGATTTTTAGGCAAGCAGGCTTGATTCAACTCAAACAAGGTGAGTCATGATTGATACACAAACAGAGCAGCCTCTTTTAACCGTTGTGCATGTGATTTCTGGGTTGGGTCAGGGGGGAGCAGAGACGGTGTTATACCGTTTAGTGACTGCTCCGCAGACGCAGACGCGGCATATTGTAGTGTCCTTAGGCGATATGGATGTGTTTGGGCCGCGTTTACAGCAGGCCGGTATTGAAGTGCACGCATTAGGAATGAAAGGGCTGCGCTTTTTATCAGGGTTATATGCATTACGTCGATTGCTTAAGCGTATCCGTCCAGATGTGGTGCAAACATGGATGTACCATGCTGATTTGCTTGGGGGGGTAGTGGCTCGTAGTGTAGGTTTGCGCACGGTAGTTTGGGGGATTCGTAATTCAGGAGAAAAACTACATCAAGGCAGCTTGAAAGCTCAGGTTGTGGCATGGTTTTGTATCCGTTTATCTAAATACGTACCTGCTAGGATAGTAGCCTGTGCAGAGAACGCGGCTCGTCGTCATAAGCAATGGGGGTATGCGGCAGATAAAATGACGGTGATCCCTAATGGCTATGATTTATCCGCTTGGCAGCCAGATCCCTCTCAGGCGTTGGCTGTGCGAAAAGCGCTTGGTGTAGACGAAGAGACCGCATTATTGTTATCGGTAGCACGCTGGAATCCATTAAAAGATCATCCCAATTTATTAGCAGCATTAGCACGCTTAAAACGGCAGTCCCAGCCATGGGTAGCAGTACTTGTGGGCGAGGGCATGACCACAGACAATGCAGAGCTGATGCAGCTTATTCGCCATTTTGAGCTAGAGGAGCAGGTACGACTGATAGGACGTCGTGAAGATATTCCTGCGTGGATGGCTGCAGCTGATATTCATATTCTTTCCAGCAAAGCCGAAGGTTTTCCAAATGTGGTGTGCGAGGCCATGGTGGCGCAGGCTTTATGTGTGGTTACGGATGTGGGAGATGCCGCTAAAATCGTGGGGGATGAGGGTATTGTTGTGCCCCCACGTAATGCTGAAGCATTAGCTACAGGAATTGAAAAAGCACTACAGCAATGGCGTGACCCTAACTTAACCCAACAGTTAGAGGCGGGCTCTGCACGAATTGCGGCGCATTACAGTCTGGAGAAAATGGTACAAACGTATCAGAGTTTATGGCGCTCATTGTCATCTGAGGCCGAGAGCGTGCAAGCACCAACAGTGAGCACTACTACAGGGCCGATTTTATTATATGTAGTAAATAACCCCGCTTTCTTTTTATCGCATCGCCTTCCTTTGGCTCAAGCGGCGCAAAGTGCAGGTTTTCAGGTGCATGTGGCAACGATGAATGGGCCAGCAGTTGCTCGTATCAAAGCCCAAGGTTTTACACACCACGTGTTGCCATTAAGTCGTAGTGGAAAAAATCCCTTGAAGGAGTTGCACAGTCTTTGGGCTCTTTACCGATTATTTAAACGAGTTCGTCCTCAGGTGGTTCATGCGGTGACGATTAAGCCTGTTTTATATGGTGGGATTGCGGCGCGTTTAGCGAGGGTGCCGGGCTTTTTAGCGGCGGTATCGGGTTTGGGATATCTGTTCACGGATGAGCGAGATAGTGCAGTGAAGCGAATCGCTTTGTTTATGTATAAGCTAGCTTTAGGGCATCCTCATAGCCGTGTGGTGTTTCAAAATACCAGTGACAGAGATGTGTTACTGCAAGCTGGTGTCGTACGCTCCGAGCAAGCGGTGATGATTCGTGGTTCGGGGGTGGATTTAGATCAGTTTAGTTATCAACCCGAGCCCGATGCTCCTATTGTTGCTTTGATGGTAGCGCGCTTGCTGGCAGATAAGGGCGTCAACGAATTTATCGAGGCGGCGAAAATTAGTCAGCAACAGGGCGAGTCTGTGATTTGGCAGATTGCGGGTAGTCCAGACCCAGGTAATCCGGC
Organism: Paenalcaligenes sp.; assembly: GCF_030152715.1. Taxonomy (NCBI): domain Bacteria; kingdom Pseudomonadati; phylum Pseudomonadota; class Betaproteobacteria; order Burkholderiales; family Alcaligenaceae; genus Paenalcaligenes; species Paenalcaligenes sp. The sequence continues at coordinate 21,634 of NZ_JASLIX010000115.1, read as the reverse complement.
TAGCTTAACGCGAGAGCAGATGACGGACTGGCATCAAGCGGGGGTCGTGCAGTGGCTGGGGGAGCAAACCGATATTGCTGGTTTATATCAACGTGCACATATTGCTGTCTTGCCATCGTACCGCGAAGGACTACCTAAATCCTTGATCGAAGCAGCTGCTTGTGGACGTGCGGTGGTGACGACGGATGTCCCGGGTTGTAGAGATGCGATCGAAGCCAATGTAACAGGGCTGCTCGTTCCACCAAAAAATGCGCAGGCAGTAGCAGACGCTGTGTTGGAGTTAGCCCATGATACGGCGAAGCGACAGGATTTTGGTCGAGCTGGACGAGACTTAGCAGAGCGAGCGTTTGATATCAACTATGTTATTGATTCGCATTTGCGGCTGTATGGCTATTTGGCTAAGTCTCGTATGCATAAGCGCCCTTAATTAAAAGGGAAGCGGTAAGTCCGATCGTAGTGAGAGTATGGCTTGTTTGAATTCGTTTTGAATACGGGCCAAAGCCACATCGTTTTCTGCTTCAAAGCGTAAGACCACGATAGGCGTTGTATTCGATGCGCGGGCTAGCCCAAAACCGTCAGCGTACTCAGCGCGGATGCCATCAATGGTAATACGCTCTAGAGCTGTAGGAAAAACAGCTTCTGCTTGCAGACGCTCCACAAAAGCATGTGGCTCGCCTTCTTTCATTTCGAGCTTGAGTTCAGGAGTGGAGTGATCCTTAGGTAGATTTTCTAATACCTGACTGGGATCATCGTAGTGGGATAAAATCTCCAGTAGACGAGCGGCCGTATAGAGCCCGTCATCAAAGCCATACCAGCGCTCTTTGAAAAAGGTGTGTCCGCTCATCTCGCCGGCTAAGGGAGCCTGGGTTTCGGCTAATTTGGCTTTAATCAACGAATGCCCTGTCTGCCACATCAAGGGCACACCGCCGGCGGCTTTAATTGCTAAAGGCACATGGCGGCTACATTTCACATCGAAAATAATGGTCTGCCCAGGGTGGCGGGTTAAAATATCTTGTGCGTAAAGAATCAGCTGGCGGTCGGGCCAAATGATCTCCCCATTGCGGGTAACCACACCCAGCCGGTCCGCATCACCATCAAAGGCCAGGCCGAGCTCTAGCTGATGGGTTTTTACGTGTTGGATGAGGTCTTGTAAATTCGCTGGGTCAGCTGGATCGGGATGGTGATTAGGAAAATTCCCATCGACTTGCTCAAATAAAATATCAGCTTGACAACCTAATGCTTCGAATAGTTGGCGTGCAACGGCCCCCCCCGCGCCATTACCGCAGTCAACGGCAATACGCATGGGACGAGCCAAAGTGACCGTTGACTGGATTTCTTCAATATAAGTGGACTGGATGGCGTGCTCTAAACGTTGTCCTGCAGGGAGCTCAGTGGGGGTGGGGGCGAGCATAAACTGATAAAGGGCCTGAATATCCGGGCCATATAGAGTTTTACCCGCTACCATCATTTTAAAGCCATTGTATTCGGGTGGGTTATGGCTGCCGGTGATGGCAACGGCCGATAAGGTGTTGAGTTTATGCGCAGCATAATACACTAAGGGAGTGGGAGCCAGTCCGATATGAATGGTGTTTACACCAGCGCGTTCAATGCCTTGCATTAGTGCTTCGGCCAGCTCAGGGCTACTGTGACGACCGTCATAGCCAACGACAATAGCGGGAACCTGTGCGCTTGCTGCTTGGGCACCTAGGGCATAACCCAGCTTAAAAGCAAAATCGGCATTTAGCTGGCTGGGTACAATACCACGAATGTCATAGGCTTTAAAAACGGAGGCGGGCAAAGCTGAGGACATAAAACACTCCCATAACAAATAACAGAAACATTGATTCTATAAGTTTTTAGATGATGTCGCTATGACACTGGGTATGGCGAAGGATATCAGGAATGGCACTAGCACAAATTACACAAATCGTAGGCGCTGATCATGTTTGGACAGGTCAGTTAATGCAACCTTTTTTAACGGATTGGCGTGGGCGCTATCAGGGGGATGCCCTCGCCGTGGTGCGCCCGGCGTCGACAGCAGAGGTCGCCGCTGTAGTTCGTTGTTGTGCGCAACATCGTCTTGCTATTGTCCCTCAGGGGGGAAACACCAGTTTATGTGGAGCGGCCACACCCAGTCAGCAGCCAGCTATTATTTTGTCGTTGCAACGATTAAATCGCATTCGCTCCATTGATGTGGATAATGACACCATGGTGGTTGAGGCGGGCTGTATCTTACAGACAGTACAAGAAGCAGCGCTTGCAGAGAACCGGTTGTTTCCGTTGCGGTTAGCGGCCGAGGGCAGCTGTACGATAGGGGGAAATCTAGCCACAAATGCAGGGGGGACACAGGTGCTGCGCTATGGAAATACTCGTGACTTGGTGCTAGGCCTAGAGGTGGTGACGCCGAGCGGTGACATTTGGCACGGTCTGCATGGTTTACGAAAAGATAATAGTGGCTACGATTTGCGTCACTTATTTATAGGTAGTGAAGGTACACTGGGAATCATTACCGCGGCGACATTAAAATTGTATCCGGTGCCGGTAGCACAATATACGGCTTTGATTGCTTTACACTCCGTTTCGGCTGCGGTGCAGTTGTTAAATCATTGTCGCCAGGGTTTTGCGGCGAGCTTAACGGGCTTTGAGCTCATGGCGCACAACTGCTTAGAGGCCGTGGTGCAGTGCTTTCCTGAGCAGCGTATCGGCTTTACGGGAGCTAGTGCTCAGGCGCCATGGTATGTGCTGCTGGAGCTATCGGATTATGAAAGCGAAAGCCATGCGCGTGAGCGCTTAGAACATATTTTAGGTCAAGCCCTTGAGCAACACATTGCTTTAGATGTGATCATGGCTGAAAACCTAACACAAAGCCAGGCGCTATGGCATTTGCGCGAAAGCATCCCCTTAGCTGAAAAAGTTTTAGGTAAAAGCATTAAGCACGATATTGGTGTACCGACCTCGCAGGTTGCTGCTTTTGTTGAGGAAACCAATGCGTTGATTCAACAAGCCTACCCTGGGGTAGAGCATGTGATTTTTGGGCATTTAGGCGATGGTAACTTGCATTACAACGTTGCTAAAGGTTCAGCTTATAGCGAAGCTGAGCTTTTGGCACTAGAGCAGCAGGTTTATCGTATTGTGTTTGATCAGCTAGCTAAATATCAAGGCACTATTAGCGCAGAGCATGGGGTAGGGCAATTAAAGCGTGATTGGTTACCACAGTATAAGGATCCGGTTGCGTTGCAGCTAATGCATCAAATTAAGCAGGCTTTGGATCCATTGAACATCATGAATCCCGGCAAAGTATTATCTCAACAAGAAAAATAGAAGTAGTATGTGTTTTTTTAATTCAGCGCTAGGTCGCTATTATAGTTTGCATAGTTTTTTGGTATTTGGCTTATGGGCGGCATTAGCGGCGTGGTGGCAACAGCAAAGCGGGGATTTAGCCCTGTCGGCGTATTTTTATGATACCGCGACACAGCAATTTCCCTATGCATTGCAACCATTTATTTATGCATTTGGTAAATATTGGATTTGGTTTTTACCTTTTGCGGGGGCGGCGGTTTGGCTGGCTTTAGCGCAATCCCAGCAAAACATAACTCGCTCACTGTACCGGCGGGTAGCAGGATTTTTTTTTAGTGCACCTTTGTTGGTGGGGGGGCTTAAGCAGTTTACGGCGATGCCGCGCCCTATGCACTTGCTAGAGTTCGGGGGCGATCGAATCATGCCATCTACGTTTTGGGCCAGTGGTTTTGCAGAGGGGGCAGGGGCGCTACCCAGTGTGCATGCCACATGTGGTTTTATTTTTATGGCTTTTTATTATATAGGCTGGGTTCGTCAAAGTACGGTGTGGCGTTGGGGTGGGTTGGCGCTGGGAGTGGCATTAGGCTTAGGGTTTGGGTTTTTACGCATCATGCAGGGCTATCATACGTTAAGCCAAGTATTGTGGGCAGGCGCAGTCGTATGGCTTTATGCAAGCCTATGGTTTTTACCATCATTAAAACAAGCGGGGTGCATATCGCTTGCCCCCCGCTGTGATCGTGGTTAGTCGCTGGTTAGGGCGGTTTGGCGTGCGATTTGAAGCGCATTTTCTAATACCGTCCTTTTGCCAATATGATTAGATAGCAGCAAAACCAATGCGGCATTCATCGCATGGCTTTGACTGGTGCTTAAGTCTTCGTGCGCCTCAATAAGTTGCGCATAAAACTCATCCACTTGCTCAATATTTAGATCAGTGTTCAGCATAGGCGTCTCCTTGGGTGTAGCCGCAGGCTCGTTTTAGGGCGGCGTTAATCTTAGCCACCGTGGGCTGTCGCCAACGTGCGCTTAGATGCTGATCAGGGCGAAATAAAAAGGCCGCACCGGACTGAGCATCATAACGCTGTTGCCATATTCCAAAATGATCATGCAATACCGTAAAGCCACTTGGTGGGATGGCGGGTGTGTTTTGAGCGGGATAAATCAACACCACTTGAAGCGTTTCGTGCTGAGCTAAAGCGCTTAGGGAGCTGAGTTGATCATCACGTGGGTTAAACATCGCTAAGGTAAAACGATGACCTAAATGTGAGAGCCACCATGTGCTTTGTGCTTGTTGACGCAAGGGCGCATCAAGAGCCGCTGCCCCCAACGGCATATTAGAGGCGAAAGTGTCTTCGTCAGGTGTTGTTAAGGGGCTTTGCGGATAGCTGCTAGGGGTAGATAAGCGTCCACTATTCACCATGCTGCGGGCAAAAGCGTGGTGCTTGGCAAGACGTAACACAGTATCGCGAAATAAGCGGCTAATCTCGCTTTTTGGGGTAATGAAATCCGTGGCGCGGCTTGAGTGCAGTAAATTTTCATCGGCAGCAGCATGGCGCTCTATACAATAACTATCTAATAATTGTTCGGGCGCGAGGCCACGCAAATATAAGTCAAGTTTCCACGCTAAATTATCGCTATCTTGAATTCCGCTATTGGCCCCACGAGCGCCAAAAGGTGATACTCGATGAGCCGCATCCCCGGCAAAAAATACGCGGCCAAACCTAAAGTTCTCCATCCGTTCGCAAGCAAAGGTGTAGATGCTGATCCATTCGAACTCAAAGTCGACATCAGCGCCGAGCAAAGCTTGTACGCGGGGACGCACATTTTGTTCTTTGACCTCTTCGATGGGATCCGCATCCCAGCCTAATTGAAAGTCAATACGCCACACGCCATCGGGTTGGCTGTGTAACAATACTGATTGGTTGGGATGAAATGGCGGATCAAACCAAAACCAGCGCTCGGCGGGATAATGCGCTTTCATACGCACATCGGCAATTAAAAACCGGTCTTGGAAAATACGCCCTTGGCTGCATTGACCTAACATGCCGCGTAAAGGTGAGCGCGCACCATCGCAGGCCAATAACCAGTCCGTTTGGATTTGATAGTGTCCATCTGGGGTTTGAATGCGGAGCGTGACCTGCTGTGGTTGGTTATCTAAAGCGATGACTTTATGTTTAACCCGAATATCCACCCCAAGTGCTTGTGCTCGCTCAAACAAGTAGCCTTCGCAGTAGTACTGTTGCAAATTGATGAAGGCTGGGCAGCGATGTAAGGGCTCAGGCAACAGATTCATGTGCCAGACCTCCTCGTCTCGGAAAAATACTTTGCCTACATTCCAAGACACCCCTTTGTTGACCATACGCTCGCCTACCCCAAGACGATCCCAGATATCGAGAGTCCGCTTGGCAAAACAAATGGCCCGCGAGCCGACAGAAAAGCGATCCCCGTCATCGACAAGCACTACCGCTTGCCCACGCTGTGCCAAATCAATAGCCAGGCTTAGCCCAACCGGGCCTGCCCCAACCACCACAATAGGATGGTATTCATCTTGTGTAGGGGTGGGGCTGGGGGGAAGGATGGTGGTTTGGTAGTTTGTCTCCTGCACCCTATTTCTCCTTGAAAAATGGTCGGTGTGGGGTATTAGTTACCCTCGAGTTCTTTCCACATTTCAATATCACGCTCGGCGGTCCAAATGCGTGGGTCCTCGTAGCCGTTAACTTCGTCATAGGCCCGCGATACATCAAAAGGCATACAGTGATCAAAAATCACCCAATCGGCGTAGCGAGGCTTCATAAAATCATAAGTTTCGCGATAAATGGTTTTTAGGTCTTTACCTGCGGCGACGCCTTGATTGACGCAGGTATACAAATCAGTCAAAAAGGCGCGCGTGCCTGCAAGTGCTTGCCGGACTTCTGTGGGGGTTTTTAAAGCTGGGCCACGGCCGGGGACCATTTTCTCGGCCTCAAACTCAGCAAGATTATCAAGCGTTTGCGGCCACTCACGGAAATAGCAATCGCCTGCATACGGCGTGGATTGGTATTCAACCAAATCGCCCGCAAAGAGAATTTTTTGTTCTGGTAACCAAGCAATGGTATCGCCTTTGGTGTGACCTCGACCCACTTGCATGATCTGGACTTCAAGATTGCCTAAGTCCACGGTCATAAAGCCATCAAAGGTCATGGTTGGCCAGGTTAAGCCTTCGGGGATAGATTCGACTGCTCTAAATAAACGCGGAAAGCGTCCGATCTCACTGGCTTTGTCTTCTTCTCCACGTTCGACAATCAAATCATAGGTATCACGACTCGCTATGATTTCTTGAGCGTTATAAGCCGAGGCCCCTAATACACGCACAGCGTGGTAGTGGGACAGCAAAATATACTTGATGGGTTTATCGGTGACTTCGCGGATGCGGCGAATAACGTCTTCTGCCATCACGGGTGTGGCTTGGGTGTCAATCACCATGACCGCCTCATCACCAATAATGACACCAGTATTTGGGTCACCTTCGGCTGTATAGGCATAGGCGTTATCGGATAGCTTTTCAAAGGAAACGACTTTGTCTTCCATGTCACCATGGGATGCAAATTGTTTAGGTGTGCTCATAATTCCTCCTAATGATTCAGGTAAATCATAGTGCCAAATTCGTTTATGTACAATGCATTTGTTATAGGTGAATACCTTAGGTGAAAAAATGCCGCGTTCTCGCGGCGTGAGCGTAGGAGTTATTTTTGGCAGAGAGGACAAAAATAGGTGGCGCGTTGGTTTTGTACGATACGCCGAATAGGGGTAGTACAAACGGGGCAGGGGGCACCGACTTTGCCATAGACTTGGGCGTGCAGATCAAAATAAGCGCCGGCTTCGCCAGAAGCATTAAGATAATCTTTTAGGGTGCTGCCCCCAGAATCCAGTGCTTGTTGTAATGTTTCCACAATCGCTGCATGTAGACGTTGAGCTTGACGTAGGCTGAGTTGGTTCGCAGCTAAGGTTGGGTCGATACGCGCTTTAAACAACGATTCCGAAGCATAGATATTGCCCACGCCGACGACAATTTGTCCAGCAAGCAGTACGCTTTTTATTGTCGCTTTTCGATTTGATAACTGTTGATGAAAGGACTCTGGGTTAAACTCAGGGCTAAATGGTTCAACGCCTAGCTTCTTTAACAGGGGGTGTTGCAAAATTGGCCCATCTTTTAGATCGTGCCAAAGCACGGCACCAAAGCGACGCGGATCATGCAGTAAAAAACGGGCATGATCAAATTGCCATTCCACATGATCGTGCTTTAGACGTGGCGCATCCAACGGCACACGGCGTAAGGAACCAGACATGCCTAAATGAATGATTTGGTAGCCATGAGCAAAGCGAATAAGCAAATATTTGCCGCGACGCTCACAGGCAAGAACGGGCTGATTATTGACTAAATCACTCATGTTAGGTGGAATAGGCCAACGCATTTTGGGCTGATAGACCACGCATTGGCGTAAAATCTGGTTGGGCATAAGCGTCGCTATTCCGCGACGTGTGGTTTCAACTTCGGGTAATTCAGGCATATTGAGGTGCTACTATCATTGACTATAAGATAGTCATATTGTGCCATTAGGCTAAATTTCATGCGCGGCTGCGCCAGGTTTGGATGAATTTAAAATCGTTATTATTTCGCACGGTTGTCTTATCTGCATTGATGGGGGGGGCTGCATGGGCTACCGATGTCATGGAGTTAAAACCCATAGAGCATATTCAGTTGCGTAGCGACGGTCTTCCTATTGTGACGCTAAGCCCTGATGTGTTGTATCGGATTTTAGTTGGCGAGGTAGCAGTGCAGCAAGGTGACTACGATACAGCAAGTCAAACCTTCTTGAGCTTGGCCAAAGATACCGCAGACCCTCGTTTTGCGCAGCGAGCCTTTCAGTTTTCTATGGCGGATAATAATCTTTCGCGAGGGATTGCTGCAGCCAAAGAATGGTCTTTATTAGCACCTAATGACCCCGAGGCTAAAGCAACTGCTCTGGCCTTGGAAGCATCTACAGGGCAAACCACAGGGTTAGCTCAAACGCTTTATCAGCGTATTGATCGGGCGGCAGATAAGGAGCAGGCGATTATTCAAGCCATGGGCATTATTAGCAAAATGGTGGATAGCCGCTTGGCCTTAGACGTTTTAGAAAAATCGCTACCAAAAAATGTAAGGCAGCTAACTATTAGTCATTTAGCTTTGTCCGATGTGGCTTGGTCTGCGCAAAACCCACAGCGGGCACTACAAGAGGCGCGTCTAGCCTTAGCGAATGAGCCAGATTCTGAGCTGGCTATGCAACGGGTACTGGAGTATGGTTTGCAAGTTGATCAACAAAAGGTCATAGAGCAAGCTAAGCAGTTTGTGCAAAACAACCCAGACTCTCGCGATTTGCCCTTATTATTGATAAATCGTCTAGTGGATTTAGGCGAATATGATCAGGCCTTGGAACAACTAGCGGTGATGCAAAAGCGCAATCCCGAGGATTTTGATTTGCAGTTTACGCAAGCCGAGATCAATATCCGTGCTGAACGCTTTGATACGGCAATTGCCTTGTTAAATGAATACATTTCTGTACAAAATCAACGTCGTCAAAGCCTTGATGATGCGACCACTACGGCGCTAAGCAGTATATCCGATGCTCGCTTGTCTTTAGTGCAGATCGCAGAAAAGCAAAATAACCTCCACGAGGCGATCCGTCAGCTAGATCTCATCGAGGAGCCGGCGCTGTTATTTCAGGTGCGAGTGCATCGCGCTGTTCTAGAAGCACGTTTGGGTAACTTAAAAAAAGCCAATCGCACATTAGATAGTTTAGGTGTGCTTAATAAGCGCGACCAGGCGGTCGTGGACTTAACACGGGCTGCCATTTTACGCGAGGCAGGGCGCACAGATCAGGCTGTTGAGGTCTTAGAGCGCTCAGATAAAGAACTACCAGACACCCCCGAGATTAAATACGATTTGGCCATGCTGTATGCCAGCCAAGGTCGCTACGAAGACCTTGAGCCGTTGTTACGTCAGGTGATTGAGCTGCAGCCATTTAATGCCAATGCTTATAATGCGCTGGGTTATACCTTTGTGGATCAAAACAAAAATCTGGATGAGGCACAGGGGCTTTTAGAGCAAGCTTTAGAGCTGGAGCCTGATAACCCTTATATTTTAGATAGTGTTGGTTGGTATCTTTATCGTGTAGGAGACTATCAAGCAGCGCTCGAATATTTAATGCGCTCTTATGAGCGACTGCCTGACCCAGAGGTAGCGGCCCATTTAGGCGAAGTGTTATGGATGAAAGGACGTCAAGACGAGGCCATCGACATTTGGCGTCAAGCCTGGGATGCAGAAAATCCAAATCACAGCTTAGAGCGAACTATGCAGCGGTTTGGGGTTAAGCCATGACACGTAGACAATATCTTAAAGTAGGGCTAGTAGCTGGAGTGGTTGTTTTGCTTAGCGCCTGTGCAGCACCCCTTCCGGTAACCACACCAACAGCGCAGGATGAGCAGTTTATACGCTCTGGGCGCTTTGCGCTTGCGGTAGATAACGCAGACGGGAGTCGCGATGCTGTCCAAGGGGGGTTCCAATGGCAAGAAAACCCTCAACGCCTTCAGTTGGACTTAACTAACCCCATGGGGACAGTGTTAGCGCGCGTAGAGGCGAGTGCGACAGGAGCGATATTGCGTTATCCGAATGGGCAGACAGAATATGCTACCTCACCAGATGCGCTGGTAGAGCAGCTTTTTGGCTATGCAATTCCTGTAGAGGGGATGCGAGATTGGCTACGAGGCCAAACCGGTTCGCGTCCTACTACGGATTTAGCCTTGCAACAACAGCAGCCTAGTTATTTCGTACAAGACGGTTGGCGAGTACGTTTACAGCGTTATGATGCACTTGGGCCCAAATTGCTACAGATGCATCGTCATCAGGCCCAGCAAAACTTATCCGTTCGTATTGTGGTTGACTACTAATATGGCTGTACTGAGTCTGGAGCGTGTGCCAGCACCGGCAAAACTGAACTTGTTTTTACATATTGTGGGGCGGCGCTCCGATGGCTATCATTTGCTCCAAAGCGTTTTTACCTTTGTGGATTTATGCGATTATCTGGACTTTCAGCGTCGCGATGATGGGGTGATTACGCGAGCAGGGCAGAGCTTAGCCGGATTAACCGAGGATGACGACTTAATCATTCAAGCAGCTCGATTATTACAGCGTGCTACAGGGACACATTTTGGTGCCACGATTGCTTGTGATAAACGAATACCTGCTGGAGCCGGCTTAGGAGGGGGCTCCAGTAATGCAGCAACCACCCTCATTGCGTTAAACCGATTATGGCAAACTGGGTTAAGTCGTACCCAGCTCATGCAGCTTGGTGTGCAACTGGGAGCGGATGTGCCGGTTTTTATTTTTGGACAGAGCGCATTTGCTCAGGGAATTGGTGAGCAATTACAGGCAATAACTCTACCCAATTTAAGTTATTTACTGATTAAGCCTGACGTTTTTGTGAGTACGCCGGCTATTTTTCAAGATCAGGGCTTGACAAGAGATTCAAAGCCCGTCATAATTACAGACTTTACAGATTCTTTAATAAGCATTGATCCACAAAAAAACCATTCAATTTTGTTTTTTGGTGAAAATGTTTTAGAAACTGTGGCATGTAAACAAGCTCCAGAAATTAAGACTTTGTTACAGGGCTTGCGTAAAAACGATTTACATGCTAGAATGACTGGGTCGGGTTCTTGTGTTTTTGTTGGGTTTAAAGACAAAGAGCAAGCCACTAGACAAAACAGTTATTTAAGCGGTATAATTTTGCACGGACAGCCAACGATGCAAATGCCCTCAGATCGATGGGTGGTAAATGGGTTAAATACTCATCCGCTGTATACTTGGTTGAAAGAATTTGGGGATTAGCCAAGCTGGTTAAGGCACCGGATTTTGATTCCGGCATGCGAAGGTTCGAATCCTTCATCCCCAGCCATACATTTACAGACCTTTAGGTCTGCGTCATAATAAAGCTGTTGAGCCACATCATCACGTTGATTGTGGTCAACGGCTTTATTTTTTCGTCACGCATCCAAATCATATCTACGTCCCTCACATCATGGCACATGACCGATTCATGATTTTCACCGGTACAGCAAACCCACGTTTGGCTGTAGATGTTGCAAATCACTTAGACATGTCTCTTGGCAAAATGACCGTAGGTCGCTTCTCTGACGGAGAAGTCATGGTCGAAATCAACGAAAACGTGCGCGGTCGCGATGTTTTTGTATTACAGCCAACCTGCGCTCCCACCAATGACAATTTAATGGAAATCATGGTAATGGTCGATGCCTTGCGTCGTGCCTCTGCCGGTCGCATTACCGCGGCGATTCCATACTTTGGTTACGCCCGCCAAGACCGTCGTCCGCGTTCTGCGCGCGTCGCCATTTCTGCTAAAGTCGTTGCAAACATGCTTCAAGTCGTAGGCGTAGATCGCGTTATGACTATGGATTTGCACGCGGATCAGATTCAAGGCTTTTTTGATATACCTGTCGATAATATTTACGCCTCCCCTATCCTTTTAGGTGATATTTGGCGCTGTAATTACAAAGACTTGGTTGTGGTCTCCCCTGATATTGGTGGGGTAGTGCGAGCTCGCGCTTTAGCTAAACAGCTAGAAGCCGACCTGGCGATTATCGATAAGCGTCGTCCTCGTGCGAATGTGTCCGAAGTCATGAACATTATTGGCGATGTCAATGGTCGTACATGTATTTTAATGGATGACATGGTGGATACGGCTGGCACACTATGTAAAGCTGCCGAGGCGCTGAAACAACGGGGTGCTGTAGCAGTTTATGCTTACTGTACTCACCCTGTTTTATCTGGCGAAGCCATTGAGCGCATCAATAACTCTGAATTGAACGAGCTGGTTGTAACGGATACCATTCCACTTTCTGCCGAAGCAAAAGCATGCAGTAAGATCCGTCAGCTTTCTTGTGCAGCACTACTGGGCGAAACCATGTTGCGCATCTCTAACGCTGAGTCTGTGAGCTCGTTATTTGTTGATTAAATTTTCTCGTTAGGTGCTGGTCGCGGCACCTGGCGTTTTTAACTGTTTGCGAAATACCGCAATTTTGGAGTTTTCCCATGAAATTCAAAGCCTTTAAGCGCGATGTACAGGGATCGAGTGCGAGCCGCCGCCTGCGTCGTGCTGGCCAAGTTCCCGCTATTGTTTATGGTGGTAACGCTGAGCCAGTCGCTATCACGCTCGACCACAACCAAATCTACCACGACTTACGTAAAGACGTTTTCCATGCTTCTATTCTAGACATGGATTTGGACGGTAAGGTCGAAAAAGTATTGCTGCGTGCTGTGCAGTGGCATGCTTACAAACCTCAGGTTTTACACGTTGATTTCCAGCGTGTACGTGCTGATCAGCCTATTACTACACGTGTACCGTTGAACTTCATCAACGGCGATGACAGCCCCGCTGTTAAGCTACATGCTCAGGTAATTAGCCAGCTTCTAGTGGATCTAGAGATCACTTGTTTGCCAGCTAACTTACCTGTTTCCATCGATGTGGACTTGGCTAACCTTGATGCGGGTGAAACCATTACCCTATCTGCGATTGAGCTGCCCGAGGGCGTCGAATACGCCGGTGCAAGCACCGATCCAGATCCTGCCCTGGCAACAGCTTTGGCCGTGGGTGGTGGTGCTGAAGAAGAAAGCGAAGACGGTGAAGATGGTGGCGAAGGCGAAGCAGCCGAAGAGCCAAGCGCAGAGTAATATTTATATTACAGCGCATTGCGTTAACGCTATGCTTGATAAAAACCCCTGCTACATAGCAGGGGTTTTTTATTGAAATGACGTAAAATCAAAGCATTTTGTCTGTGGCTGCTTTTTAGGTAGAGATATGTCTGAAGGAATACGCTTAATTGTAGGGCTGGGAAATCCAGGGGCCGAGTACGAGAAAACCCGTCATAATGCTGGGTTTTGGTTAGCCGATGCTTATGCACAAAAGTTGCATGCTAGCTTTAGCTTAGAAAAAAACATGTCTGCTTGGGTAGCCAAAGGTCGTCACAATGGGCAAGCGATTATTCTCGCCAAGCCAACGACGTTTATGAACCGATCAGGTCAGGCAGCTGGCGCACTGATGCGTTTTTATAAATTGCAGCCCGAGCAGGTATTGGTATTACACGATGAGCTTGATTTATTGCCTGGGCAGGCGAAATTAAAAAAAGGGGGTGGGCATGCTGGGCACAATGGCTTGCGTGATATTCAGCAAGTGTTTTCTAGTCCGGATTTTTGGCGTTTACGTATAGGTATTGGGCATCCGCGCTCTTTGGGTTTAGCGCAACAGGTAGCTGCTTTTGTACTAAGCGCGCCGCGCGCTCAAGAGCGTGAGGCCATAGAGGATGCACTGTGGCGTAGCGAAGCCATCCTTTCTGCTTTACTCGAGGGGGATTTTGAGCTGGCCACTCGGCAATTACATGGGGGCAATGCGTGAACACATTAAGCTTTAAGCAAGAGCTACAAGACTTTTGGTGGTTTTTACGTCAACCGCGCTTAGCCCCACGTTTTGCGCAGCAAGATCTTGGGCATGGTTGGGTAACCGATTGGACCAATGGCTTAGGGGTAAAGCGCTTATTGCAATGGGTGGCCTTTTTATGGCTTATCAATATTACTGTTTTTGGCCCCTTGGCTGCCATGGTGGCGACTTCTGCTGGCGCCGAGCATAAGCTAGATTTTGGCCGAATACCTTGGAAACAGGCCATTTTATGGGCGCCGCTCATTGAGGAAATGGTGTTTCGTTATGTGTTGCGTCGCCCCTCGCAGTTTTTTTGGTTGATTCCTGTGACGCTATGGTGCTTATTGAGCGGGCCGCAAACGGTAACGGTGACGGTAGCATTGGCTGTAGTGGTGTTGCTTATTTGGCGACCTGCTACTGCAGGCTCCCAGCCAGCCTTATGGCGTCAAATCGGTTTGGGGGCACAGTGGCCTTGGCGTTGGTACCGTTGGTATTGCCGTCGTTTTGCGTGGTTTTTTTATGGGTCTACGGTTTTATTTGCGGCGTTGCATTTATATAATTTTAAATTCGATCAGATTGAGCTTTATACGTTACCGTTACTGATTTTGCCTCAGTTTGTCACTGGGTTGGTATTGGCGTGGTTACGTGTACGACGTGGGGTTGGAGCCAGTATCATTTTGCATGCATTATTTAATGCTGGGCCGTTGTTGTTAATTATGGCCATTATGCGATTGAACCCTGATCTTGCTCATTAACTCGTTATAATATCGCTTTTCTTTTCATCTACTTTCATTTTTAGGAATGCCATGTCTCTTCAATGCGGCATTGTTGGGCTACCCAACGTAGGTAAATCCACCTTATTTAATGCGCTCACCAAAGCAGGGATTGCAGCAGAAAACTACCCTTTCTGTACGATTGAGCCAAACGTGGGGGTGGTAGAGGTACCGGATCCTCGCTTAGTGCCTCTTGCTGAAATCGTAAAGCCAGAACGTGTTTTACCTGCTGTGGTGGAATTCGTTGATATTGCAGGTTTAGTGGCAGGAGCATCTGAAGGCGAAGGTTTAGGTAATCAGTTTTTAGCTAATATTCGTGAAACCGATGCCATTGTGCATGTGGTGCGTTGTTTCGAAGATGACAATGTGGTGCACGTTTCGGGCAAGGTAGATCCTATTGCCGATATCGAGGTCATTAATACTGAACTCGCACTTGCGGATTTAGCAAGTGCTGAGCGAGCTTTGCAGCGTAACCAGCGCACCGCGCGCTCTGGTGATAAAGAGGCAATTCGTCTGTGTAACGCGTTAGAGCGTATTATTGCTGCCTTAGGCGAGGGCACTCCTGTACGGGCCTTGGATTTTGATGAGGCGGATCAGGCTGCTATCAAAACTTTTTGTTTTATTACAGCTAAGCCTGCTATGTATGTAGCTAACGTCAAAGAGGACGGCTTTGAGAATAACCCTTATTTAAAACTGGTCGAGGATTACGCTGCTAAAGAAAATGCTCCCGTTGTGGCGGTGTGTGCGGCGGTCGAAGCAGAGATTGCGCAACTCGATGATGAGGATAAGGCTGTGTTCCTTGAGGACATGGGCATGGAAGAACCAGGGCTGAATCGTGTGATTCGTGCTGGTTATACTCTGTTAGGCTTACAAACCTATTTTACAGCGGGGGTTAAAGAAGTTCGTGCATGGACTGTACCCGTTGGTGCCACAGCCCCGCAGGCAGCGGGAGTGATTCATACGGACTTTGAGCGTGGTTTTATTCGCGCGCAAACCATTGCTTACGAAGACTTTATTCAATATAAAGGTGAGCAAGGAGCCAAAGAGGCCGGTAAAATGCGTGCCGAAGGCAAAGACTACATTGTCCAAGATGGGGATGTGTTGAACTTTTTGTTTAACGTTTAGTCGCTGCTTTATCGTATCTGTTGTAAAAACCCCAAGCCATGGCAAAAGTTAGGCTTGGGGTTTTTCTATTTTTGCTTTTTATATTAGATTTTGCTAAATTAGAAAGTATGGAAACAATGAATTTGCGCGATCAAATCCAGCCGCATGCTCAACAAGCTGCGGCACTGCTTAAGGCCATCGCTCACGAGGAACGTTTACTCATCCTTTGTGCTTTAGCTCAGGGGGAAAAATCCGCTGGTGATCTTTGGCAGCAGTCGACACTGAGCCAGTCTGCGTTTTCGCAGCACTTGGCCGTGTTGCGCAAAGAACAACTGGTCACGGTGCGTAAAGAAGCCCAAACCGTATTTTATTCATTAGATCACCCCATTGTGCTGCAACTACTGCGCGTTTTGCGTCAGTCGTTGTGCTGATCATTTTTTAGGAAACACGATGAGTTTTAAAGATTTAACTGCTGGATTAAGCAAAGAAATGGCTGCGTTTGGTAAAAATCAGCCAGAGGTCATGGGACACTTTTCTAAATTAGCGCAGTCTGCATCTAAAGATGGCACACTCGATGCCAAAACCAAAGAATTCATTGCTTTGGGTATTGCGATTGCGATCCGCTGTGATGCTTGTATTGGCTTCCATGTACAAGCTTTAGTAAAACTAGGTGTTACCCGTGAAGAGTTTGACGAGGTCATCAATACAGCGGTGTACATGGGTGGTGGCCCCTCTTTAATGTACGGTATGAAAGCTCAGCAGGCGTTTAACGAATTTTCTGCTGCTTAACTGGCTACTAACGGCGTAGCTAACGCTCAAAAAGGTATCTGTGCCTTTTTGAGCGTTTTTTTATGCTTTAAATAATTTAAGGCTATGAGTACTAACCCCTATATAGTTTGTTACAAACAGATACCCATGTTATAAGTAGGGGTATACAGCAACCGGTTCGCTATTCACCTTTTATTATGGGAATACGCTATGTTGAGCTTTAGATTATCTGCTGCATTATTAGTGATGGGTATGGCATTTGGAGCCTCGGGCGCTTCGGTGCGTAATGAACCGGTGCAGCCCATTACTCCTGCCGAGATCACAGACCCTGCCAAAGTCGAATTAGGTAAAAAACTTTTTTTTGATCCTCGTTTATCAAAATCCGGTTTTATTTCCTGTAACTCCTGTCATAACCTAAGTATGGGAGGGTCGGATAATCTTAAAACTTCGATTGGGGATCGCTGGCAAGAAGGCCCTATTAACTCTCCTACTGTTTTAAATTCTAGCCTAAATATGGCCCAGTTTTGGGATGGGCGAGCTAGCACACTTAAAGAGCAAGCAGGCGGTCCGATTGCTAACCCCAAGGAAATGGCGTTTACGCATGAGCTGGCTGTAGAGGTGTTGCGTTCTATTCCACAGTATGTGGCTGAGTTTAATGCCGTTTATGGTAAAGAAGACTTTGGTATTGATGAGATTACCGATGCGATCGCTGTTTTTGAGGAAACATTAGTCACACCGGATGCTCCATTTGATTTATGGTTAAAGGGGGATGACACGGCGCTTACCGAGCAGCAGCTTGCTGGCTACCAGCTTTTCAAAAATAGTGGTTGTGTAGCGTGTCATAATGGTGTGAACCTAGGTGGAACATCTTTCCAAAAAATGGGGCTAATCGAACCGTATCAAACAACAAACCCCGCAGAGGGGCGTGCCGCAGTAACGGGTAAAGACGCAGACCGCTTCAGCTTTAAAGTTCCTACATTGCGTAATGTAGAGCTGACCTATCCTTATTTCCATGATGGGGCGGTGGACACACTCACCGAGGCAGTAGATATTATGGGGCGCTTACAGTTGGGACGTCATTTTACTGATGAGGAAAATGCGCAAATTGTTGCCTTTTTAAAATCTTTAACCGGTAAGCAGCCTGAAATCACTTTGCCGATTTTGCCACCTTCACATGAGGACACACCACGTCCTGTACCTTTTGATTAACTAAAAGCTGGGGTAACCCCAGCTTTTTTAATGGCGTAGTCGTAGTTCTGTGGGGGTGCGTTGGGGATTATGCTGGATTTGATAGCCCATCCACAGACTGCGTGCAATGCGTTGGGCAAAAGCCCAGGCGTCAGTACCAAGCGGTTTGCAGGTTTGCTGTTGGCAGGTTTGATGAAATAAATCGAGCCATTGCTCAAAACGCTCCGCTGATAGGTCTGGGATAGCAGCATGTTTCATCATGGGTGAACCAGAAAAGCGTTGGGTTTTTAATAGTAACGATGACCAAAAGTCCACCATTGTGGCCAAGTGTTTTGGCCAGTCTGAAATATGACGATTAAAAATGGGGCCCAGTTGTTCATGTTGACGAATGGCACCATAAAATTCGTTCACTAAGTTTTCGATATCAGCAATGGTATAAGCAGGTTGTGACATAAGGCTATTCAAAAATTAAGAAATAATGCTAATTAGTGTGTATCGATTTACTAAGTAAGTACAGCTTTAGTTTTAGGGATTAATTAGGTGGTTGATTTACTCAAATTCATCTAAACTAAATAGATAATGGATCTATGCGTTTAGCGGAGAAATGAATGAGTTTTGAATTCCACAGCATTACCGCAGAGTTTGCTGTTGCCCCCCAGTTACAACCTGAACACATGCAAGCGGCTGCACAGGCTGGTTTTAAAAGCGTGATTATTAATCGTCCAGATCATGAGTTGGACGCCTCACAGCCGCAGTCGGATGTGATGATTCAGGCTGCTCAAGCAGCGGGTTTAGCGGTGCAATATCAGCCTGTAGTATCTGGCTCCATTACATGGGATAACGTAGAGGAATTCAAGCAAATCTATCAAACCATGCCAAAACCAATTTTGGCTTATTGTCGTAGTGGCGCACGTTGTGCCAACCTTTATCAATTAGCACAACAAAATTGATATTCATCAATAAAGCTTGGATGCAAACTTGCTCAGTTACAAAGTAAGTATTACTCTTAACTAATCACTTCATCATTGGGGCAGACCATGTTTAAAAAAATCTTAATTCCTACCGACGGTTCTACTTTATCCGCTCAAGCCGCAAACAAAGGCGTGGCATTTGCTCGTCAGATTGGTGCTGAAATTGTAGCTTTGCACGTTACGCAGCCTTTTGCGGCTACAGTCGGTTTTGATGGGATGGCTGCAGCCTATGCTATCACAGACGAAGACTACGAAAAAACAGCCGCGCAGCAGTCTAGCAAATACATTCAAGCGGTTTTGGATCGTGCTGAAACAGCCGGGGTAAAAGCTTCCTCGCGCTCTGTCTCTAATTTTAATGTTGCTGATGCTGTGGCAAACACCGCAGCCGAGGAAGGCTGCGATTTAATCTTTATTGGCAGTCATGGTCGCAGTGGTCTTTCTCGTTTGCTGCTAGGTAGTGTGACGGCTAAAGTTCTGAACCTAGCGCCTTGCGCAGTATTGGTTTATCGCGTTAAAGACAATAGCTAATAACATATATTAGTTTTGTAATACCAAAGCCCATGCTCAGCATGGGCTTTTTCTTATTTTTAGGTTGTAATTAGTACAATAGCGGTCTTGTTTTCTACGCAAAAGAGGGCTTTATATGCTTCAAATCGCCATCGATTTTCCAGATAGTTTGATTGATATTGATCGCAAAATTACGATCAGTGGTGCTGCTGCCCATCAGTTAGTGACGGTGCAAACCATGACTGAACGCGGGGGCGGTCAGGTATGGCGTAGTCAATTGGTTTACAAGAGTGATGCGCAAGGCAAGGTAGATTTGAGCACAGCGGTTCCTGAGGGGATGGAGACGGCTTTGCCTTTGCAGTTGTTGTATGAGCAACGACCAGAAAATGCGGCCACTCAGGATGTATACCCTTTGTCTGTGCATCATGCTTTGCACACACAAATCGATGTGTCATCAGAGGGGCAACAAGCGCAAACGGTATTAACGCAGCGTTTAGCCACAGAAACAGTACAGCGGGTGGAACTAGATCAAGATGGTATAAAAGGCGTGTTTTTTGTACCCACTTTTGCGGGGGATAAGCCTGCTGTGTTAGTGTTAAAGTCGGCAGCGGAGCAGCCCGTACAAGAAGAGTTGGCGGCTTTGTATGCAGCGCGGGGTTATATGGCATTGGCCTTGGATTATGCCCATACTCCTGCTGCAGAGGCGTCTAAAGAGGACCTGGCTCTGTTTGAGTGTGCTTTGCGTTGGTTGCGTGAATCATGCAAGCCTAAGCATCAGTTTGTGGCTGTATGTGGAACAGGGCAGGGTGCGCAGTTAGCTTTATTATTAGGTGTTCGGTTTAGCCTAGAGGTATCGGCAGTGATTGCGTGGGAACCTGCTACATCACAGTTTGAGGCACAATTAATAGCGGTTGATCAGTTACAAGGACCATTATTGATGGCCTCTGGTAAGGCACATCATGGTAGTGCTTACTTTAAGCAGGTGGTAGCGCAGCTAGAGCAAAGCGGGTTTGATTATCGTGTGCAATGGTATAACTTTGAAGGGGTAGCGGCAGGTTTACAGCCCCCGCATGTCCCCGTTCGTTTACATTGCGATGTGGCGTCGCAGGTAGTGGATTTAGCTACAGCGAATAAAACGCTTTGGTTTGGAGTGATCGCTTTTTTACACCAAGCGGTGGCAGAAGCAGCGACACCAAACCAGTTACACGCTTAGTTTTGGCAGCAAGGATTCTTTGTGGGCATGTAAAGCAGCGACAACAAGCGGATGTAGGCGAAGTGTACCTGCTTGCCCATCAGGGTGTTGTGTTAAGAAATCCAAAATGCTTTGGCGCATTCTAGGCTCCCAAAATAAGCGCACATGATCAGCGATTTCCTTTTGTGCAGCTTGTTGATCGGGCTGCGCCTGAAAAAACTCACCAATGCGGTTAATCATGGGAATTAAGGGATCAACTTGCATGGTCTTCCTCCGTTAAGTATTCGGCGTGGCTATACGCGCTAAATTGTTTTTCTCTGCCAAAAGCGATTAATAATAACCCCAGCTCCTCTGCAATGTGTTTGGCATAACTAGTAGGAGCGGATACGGCAACTAAGGCGGGCACGCCTATAGCAGCAGTTTTTTGTACCATTTCAAAGCTGGCGCGGCTAGACACCACAATCAACCCCTGGTTGATCGCCAGGCTGGATTGACTAAGCAGCTGGCCAATTAGCTTATCTAAGGCATTATGTCGACCCACATCTTCGCGTACTACGTGAATGGTGCCATTTAAGTCAGCCCAGCCTGCGGCATGAGTAGCACCTGTTATTTGATGCAAGGGCTGTTTGGCGCGTAGTTGATCTAGTGCTGCAAAAACGGCGGTTGGAGAGTAGCGATGTATAGGTGGCGCTAACATAGGTAAATCGCGTTGTACCTCGCTGAGACTTTCTAAGCCGCACAACCCGCAGCCGGTGCGTCCGGCCAGTTGTCGCCGGCGTTGCTTTAGCTGATTTAAACAGGCAGAGGCGATTTCAATATCGACCACATATCCTTGTGCGTTTTGCTGGAGCGTAATGTCATAGATATCACTGGCGTGACGAATAATCCCCTCTGTAAAAGAAAAGCCAAGGGCTAGATCTTCTAGAAAGGTAGGGGTAGCAAGTAGAACGGCATGATTAATGCCGTTGTATTGCAAGGCCACGGGGATTTCCGTGGCGATAGCATCGACTTGGGTTAAGCGCTGTCCATGGCGGGGTTGCCGCCAGATGGACTGAGCTTGGTGAGCGGCCGACAGGTCTGTGTCGGCAGCGGTAAAAGTAGCGCTTATAGATGACATAGTTAATGGTTTTCGTTGAGTAACAGTTCGGCTGTATCCGTTTCGTCTTGTTGGTGAGCAGTAAGTAGCTCCTGTTGCTGTTGATGGAAATCAGACCATTGGCTTTGCCAGTTGGAATTTGGCTGTAAGACTTTTTGGACTTGTACAGCGGTCACTTTGTATTCAGGACAGTTTGTGGCCCAGTCCGAGTTATCGGTGGTGACCACGTTAGCACC
>NZ_JASLIX010000012.1:0-11265 GCF_030152715.1 Paenalcaligenes sp. | reverse complement strand
CAGCTTCAAGCGGCATGAAACGGCCCTGCGCAAAGCGCAGCAGGCCATGAGCCGCAAAACCAAATTCAGCAACAACTGGAAGAAGGCGAAAGCCCGCGTCCAGCGCATTCACTCCCGTATCGGCAACGCCCGCCGCGACTTCCTGCACAAGACCTCGACCGCGATCAGCCAAAACCACGCGATGGTGTGTATCGAGGATTTGCAGGTGCGGAACATGTCCAAGTCGGCGGCAGGCACGGCAGATGCCCCGGGACGAAACGTTCGGGCCAAGTCCGGACTGAACAAAGCCATCCTCGATCAAGGCTGGTTCGAGTTCCGCCGTCAACTGGACTACAAGTTGGCGTGGCAAGGCGGCTGGCTGGTTGCCGTGCCGCCACAGAACACGAGCCGTTCCTGTCCGTGCTGCGGCCATGTGTCGGCGGAGAACCGGCAGACGCAAGCCCGGTTCGAGTGCGTGGAATGCGGTTTTGAAGAAAACGCCGATGTGGTCGGCGCGATCAATGTGCTAAGGGCGGGACACGCCCGGTTCGCCTGTGAAGTGAGCGATGCAGTAGGGTCGCCAGCAGCAGGAACCCACCGAAGCGACTCAGGGTCGGCTCAATGCCGCCCCTGAGCGCCGTAGGAATCTCCGGCCTTCAGGCCGGGGAGGATGTCAACTAAAAAGAGCAGCCGGAGCTGCTCGGGAACCCAAGGGGGTTAAGCATAAAAGTCTCTGGGGGCGTCTTGTACTGGAGTAACGACCCCCGTGCGTACCACAAAGTCACCAAAACACTCCTGATCTTGGCGCTCGTGCGCCCATCGTTCAATGAGTGGCGCCAAAATAGTCAAAATTTCAGCGGTAGTGATATTTTCTTTATATAGACGAGGAATGCGTGTGCCAATGCGGTTGCCGCCTAAATGCAAGTTATAGCGTCCGATTGCTTTACCGACTAAGCCGACTTCCGCTAACATGGCGCGCCCGCATCCATTAGGACAGCCTGTAATGCGTAACACAATAGATTCCTTGGCTAAACCATTCTTGGCTAATAGGGCATCGATGTCATCAATAAAAGCAGGAAGTAAGCGTTCCGCTTCGGCCATAGCCAACGGGCAGGTCGGAAAAGATACACAGGCCATTGATTGTTGGCGTTGCGGGCTGATGCGATCATCCATTAAGCCATGAGCGCGGGCAATGGCTTCGATGGTGGCTTTATTTTCTGGGGCAACATTGGCCACAATCAGGTTTTGGTTGGCTGTGAGTCTAAAATCACCTTGGTGCATGGAAGCAATGGCGGCCACGCCAGTTTTAAGAGGACGATCAGGGTAATCGAGCAGCCGCCCATTTTCAATAAACAACGTCAGGTGCCACAGCCCATCGCTGCCTTGTAGCCAGCCGATTTTGTCACCACGCTCGGTAAATTGATAGGGGCGGATCGGTGCAAAAGTGATCCCCATGCGGCGCTCTACTTCGGCTTTGAAGGTGTCTAAGCCAACGCGCTCTAGGGTATAGCGTGTTTTTGCTGCTTTACGGTCGTGACGGTTACCCCAGTCTCTTTGGGTGGTGACAACGGCGGCCGCTGCTTCAAGCGTATGGGATAGTGGGATAAAGCCAAGTTCTTTTGCCGTATTTGGATAGGTAGCGGTATTGCCATGTTCCATGGATAAGCCGCCTCCGACTAAGACATTGAAGCCAACCAGCTGGCCATTTTCAGCGATAGCTACAAAAGCTAAGTCATTGGCATGTAAATCCACATCGTTTTGTGGGGGGATAACCACGCAGGTTTTGAATTTACGGGGTAAATAAGTATCCCCTAAAATCGGCTCGACCTCGTCTTCTGTGCTATGAAGTTTTTCGCCATCAAGCCAAATTTCTGCATAGGCTCGGGTTTTAGGAAGCAAGTGTTCAGAGATTTTTTTTGCCCACTCATACGCTTGCTGATGCAGCTCGGATTCGACGGGGTTAGAAGTGCAGAGTACGTTGCGGTTCACATCGCCAGCTGTTGCGATAGAATCCAGCCCTAAATGGTGGAGCCATTGATGCATGGGCTTAATATCATCTTTAAGCACACCATGAAATTGAAAGGTTTGACGGTTCGTGAGACGAATACTGCCATAAAGCGTATGTTCACTTGCAAAACGATCAATGCCTAACCATTGCTTTGGGGTGATAATACCGCCGGGTAAGCGACAGCGGAGCATCACGTTTTTCAGTGGTTCAAGTTTTTGCTCTAGGCGCTCGACACGTAGGTCGCGGTCATCTTGCTCATACATGCCGTGAAAGCGAATGAGCTGAAAATTATCGCCAGTAAAGCCGCCCGTTAACGCATTGTTTAAATCCTCGATAATGGTGCCACGTAAATGACGACTTTGTTTTTTTAGACGCTCGTTATCAGATAACGGTAGCGTGGGCTCAGAAGAAGAAAAAGATTGACTCATAATGGACTCTTAGTAAACATCACGTTGATAACGACCGCTGTCGCGTAGCTCATCGAGATACTGCTCTGACTGTTCGCTATTGAGCTGGCCTTCGTGTGCGATGACATGCAATAACGCCTGCTCGACCTCTTTAGCCATTTGATTGGCATTGCCACAGACATATACATGGGCTCCTTGACTGAGCCACTGCCAGAGCTCTGTGCTTTCTGCACGGATTTTGTCTTGTACGTAGACTTTTTGTTGGGGCTTTTGGCGCGACCAAGCCAGACTGGCTTTATGCAGGAAACCTAGTTGGTGCCAACGTTGCCATTCGCTTTGATACAGAAAGTCATCTGTGAATTTTTGATTACCAAAAATGAGCCATGCTCGGCCTTGTGCTTGATCTTGTTCGCGCTGTTGCATAAAGGCGCGATAAGGTGCAATCCCCGTGCCGGCACCAATCATGATAATGGGGGTGTTTGGATCATGAGGTAAGCGGAATCGAGGGTTCGGCTCAATGAATATGGGAAGGGTATCGCCTTCTTCCAATTGAGCGCATAAATAGTCTGAACAAACACCACGGTAGTGTTTTTGTTGATGCGTATACTCCACTACTCCTAAGGTAATATGCACCTCGGCTCCAACCTCTGCTTGCGCGGAAGCAATGGAGTACATGCGTGGGCTAAGTGGTCGTAAAAATGCGAACCATTGTTGGGGATCAATGGTGGCGGGGTAAGCTTGAATCATCGCGTATAAAGGGGTGGCGCTCGCGTAGTGTTGAGCTTTTTCGGGATGCTCTACCAGTGCGATTAGTTCAGGGTGTTGACTGATTTGTGCCCATTTTTTTACTAAAGCTACACTGTTTTGGGTCAGTTCAACATGATGCGTCAACGCTTCGATTAAGGGCAAAGATTGTCCTGACTTTAGCTGTACTAAGGCTTCGGCTTTAAAGTCAAAGAGGGCTAAAAAATCCTGTACCAAATCGGTATTATTTGTAGGGAGTATGCCTAAACTATCACCTGGGCTGTATTGTATTCCCGAGTCACCTAAGTCAATTTCTACATGCAGGGTGGTTTTGTTGGCTTGGCGAGCAGTGATTTTTTGTTTTTGAATGAGCTCAGCCAGATAAGGGCGCGTTCTATCATAGGTCTTTGAGGCTGGTACTATCTGTACAGCGGGGTTGGATACAGCTGGCGTTTCATTATGCAATAGCTCTGATAAGCAGGCATGCAGTTGTTCTTGCCATTGGGCAACCGAGTCCTCATAATCGATGTCGTTATCCAACCGAGGTAAAAGGCGCTTCGCACCCAAGGCCTCAAGGCGTTGATCCCATTTTTTACTTGCCTCACAAAACAAAGGATAGGAGCTGTCACCTAAGCCCACCACAGCAAAAGAAAGATGCTCTAGGTTGGGAGCACGCTTACCGAATAGGTATTTAGAAAAAGAAATGGCTTCCTCGGGGAACTCGCCCTCGCCTTGCGTGGAGCTGACAAAAATCACAATGTCTTCTTCGGTGATTTGTTTGTTTTTATAGTCACCCAAGCGGTAATGCTGCAAGCGCACAGGTAAAGATTGCAACGACTCATGTAAACGCTCGGCGACACGGTTAGCGTTGCCGGTTTGGGAGGCGGATAAAATCGTCACGGTACGCGTGGTTGTAGCCGTTGCCGTTGAGGCCTGATCTAGGTCGGCGCTGAAAGACTGCAGTCCGTCAACTTTGGATTTGGCCCAGCAATAACCGGATAGCCAAGCGAGTTCCTTAGTGCTTAACTGGTCTATGTTCTGAATAAGTTCAGTGGATACGATCATGGTTATAGCTATCCCAGTTGTTCGATCATGCCCGCCGCGACGGTGCGGTGGCTGATATCATCAATCAAAATAAATGCGCCAGTCGCTTTGTTATCAAGGTAGCGATTAGCGGCAATGGGTTGTTGTAAAAGCAGTTGGACTTTAGCCATATCATTCATTTGTAATGGTCTAGCGGCAGGTTTTTCTTTTAGTTCGTGTAGATCCAAAACGCTAGCTATACCGCTAATTTTGGCGTAGACGGTTTTAGTCGTGTGCTTTAGCCAATATTTGCGAGCTGGGTTTAATGGCTGATCGTCAAACCAGCAAAGCGAAGCATGGATATGTTGATGGTTTTGGACGGGGTGCTCCACGGCAACAAGGGTATCGCCTCGAGAAATATCGAGCTCATCTTGTAAAGTGATGGTTAGGACTTCGCCCGGTTGAGCTTGTTCTTGTTGACCATGGATGCCATAAATGGCTGCGATAGTGCTGCGTTGTTGGCTTGGTAGCAGGCGTATCGTTTGTCCTACTTGCAGCTGGCCTTGTTCTAAACGGCCTTGGTAGCCGCGAAAATCGTCTTTGGCACTGCCGTCCTGACGCGCTACGCGTTGTATAGGAAAAAGCGCAAGGCCAGGGTCAGGTTGGGCTGTGTCTGTAATAGGGAGCGTATTAAGGAGTGTGAGCAAACTCGGGCCGTCATACCAAGGCATGTTGGTACTGGAATGCACAATATTGTCCCCATGCAGGGCTGAAATGGGCACAAAATGCACAGCAGTGAGCTGAAGCTGTTTGGCGAGTTGTGTATACGCGTTTTGGATGGCTGTAAAGGCCGCTGCATCGTAATGTAATAAGTCGAGCTTATTGATGGCCACAATGATATGCGGGCAGGCCAATCGCTTTAAAAGCACACTATGACGTATGGTTTGCGGTAATAAGCGTACCGGCTGTTGCTGTAAATCTAAGCGGGAAGCATCAATTAAGACAATCGCGGCATCAGCTGTAGATGCCCCTGTAACCATATTACGCGTGTATTGTTCATGTCCAGGGGTATCAGCCAAAATGAACTTACGTTCAGGGGTACTGAAATACCGATACGCGACATCAATCGTGATGCCCTGCTCTCTTTCTGCGGCAAGCCCATCTGTCAGCAGCGCAAAATCCAATGGCGCTTGGTCTGTATGGTGATATGAATTGGATTTAAGCTGTTCAATGTGGTCACTTAATAAAACATGGCTGTCATAAAGCAGGCGGCCAATTAGTGTGGATTTACCATCATCGACGCTGCCAGCGGTGATAAAACGGAATACCGTTGGGGTTTGAGTTGTCATCGTGAGTCCTTGGCATGAGGCAAATTAAAAATAACCAGCGCGTTTGCGCTCTTCCATTGCTGCTTCCGATGCGCGGTCATCTAAACGCGTGGCGCGCCGCTCGGATAGGGTGGCTTGGGCGGTTTCCAAGATAATTTCTGCAGCGGTTTTGGCTTGGCTTGGGACGGGGCACGTGCAGCTGATATCGCCAACAGTTCTAAAGCGAACAGAGCGTTGCTGACTGATTTCTTTGGGCTGTTTTGGGGTAAGTGGGGTAACGGGAACCAGCAAACCATTACGCTCTACGACCTCACGTTCATGCGCATAGTAAATGCTGGGCAAAGCGAGCTGCTCGCGTTCTATGTATTGCCAGATATCTAGTTCAGTCCAATTAGATATAGGAAAAACACGCATGTTTTCATTGGGGTGTAAGCGCGTGTTATATAAAGACCAGAGTTCAGGGCGTTGGTTTTTGGGATCCCACTGTCCAAACTGGTCTCTAAAAGAAAAAATACGCTCTTTAGCGCGGGCTTTTTCTTCATCACGGCGTGCGCCGCCCATCAGTGCATCAAATTGATATTGTTCAATGGCTTCTAATAGGGTGACGGCTTGAGCAGCGTTGCGTGAGTCATTGCCATGGCGTAAGACAACGGTGCCACGCCGAATGGAGTCTTCCACATGCGCAACGATGAGTTCAGCACCCGTACGCGCTACGATTTCGTCTCTAAAAGCAATGACCTCGGGGTAGTTATGCCCTGTATCCACATGTAGAAGCCGAAAGGGTAACTGCAAGGGTCGGTTAGGTAAGGCAAAGGCTTTGCAAGCTAAGGCAAAAAGCACAACCGAGTCTTTGCCCCCAGAAAAGAGTAAGGCGGGGTTTTTTGTTTCAGCAATGGTTTCCCGAATAATATAAATGGACTCCGCCTCGAGCCAGTCCAGATGACGGTTCACAATAGCAGCCATAAAAGCACACTCAACACATAAATAAAAATTAAGAGAGGGAGGACGTGGGGTTAGCGTGTAAGCCACATTCTTTACTGTCTTGACTTTCCCACCACCAACGCCCAGCACGCAGGTCTTCGCCTTGGCGTATGGGCTTGGTACATGGCTCACAGCCGATGCTGGGCATGCCGTGGTGATACAACGGGTGGATAGGAATAGAATGGGCATGGATATAGGCCCACACCTGTTCGTGCGTCCAGTCAGCCAGGGGATTGAATTTTTCTAAGTTGTGAGCAGTATCCCACTCGCGCTGAGGTAACTGTTGACGAGTGGGAGATTGCTCCCGTCGTTGCCCTGTGATCCATGCTGTTTTATGAGCTAGGGCGCGTTGTAAGGGCTCGATTTTGCGAGCAAAACAACAGGCTTTGCGTACGCTCAATGATTGATAAATATCAAGAAAGTCGTGTGTGGTTTCAAAGTCTTGTAACGACTGGGGTAAAGGTTGATAAACAGTAAAAGTCAAGTGATCGTAGTGTTTTTTTACGATATCGAGATAGCTCAAAGCTTCGGCATGGAGTTTGCCTGTATCGAGTACGATGATTTCAATAGGTAGTTGTAATTGGGCAATAGCATGTGTTAGCACCATATCCTCGACAGCCAAGCTATTGGCAAGCACAACCTTTTTGTGCTGTTGGGCAATTTGGCTTAGTTGCTGTTCCAAATTTTGGATCAAAGGTGGTAGTGATACCGATTGGGTGATCGTAGTAGGTGGAATTTGCCACAATTGGATAGGGATAAATGAACTCATGGCTTGCTCAACAAAAATCAAGAATGACTTTCTATGCTAGCCATGAAGTCGTCCCAAAGGGAAAGAAGCAATTGCTCTTTTTATATGCCTATGAGGGTTATGTAAATATAGCTAAAAGGTGTATGCGTTTCATGTTTTTACACGCTAAGTCCTTATAGCTAAAAGGAAAATACATACAAGGATTTGATGTTTGGTTTTTATGAGACGGCCTCTAAGATAAAAAAGTTAGCTTTTTTACATCAAAGACGTTATGGATTATTTTCCTTTGTATGCCAATCTAAAACAGCGCCCAGTTTTAGTGGTTGGAGCCGGCGAGGTGGCTTTTAGAAAAATTGAGCTACTACGGCAGGCGGGGGCGCAGGTTCGTGTGATCGCAGCAAAGGTGGGAGCCGCGGTACAACAGTTGCTTGAGCAAAATCAGGTGCAGTGGCTGAAAGCCCATTTTGAGCCAAGTGATGTGGAGCAAGCGGTTTTAACGATCGCAGCGACAGACGATGCCCAGCTAAATCAAGCGGTGCATGATGCTTGTGTGCAACGACATCGTCTAGTGAATGTGGTCGATAATCCCGCATTATGTACCTTTATTGTGCCGGCGATTGTGGATCGTTCCCCAGTTCAGATTGCCATTAGTACGGGTGGCACCGCGCCTGTTCTAGCGCGACAGCTACGCCAGAAAATAGAACAAGCCTTACCACCGGTGTTGGCACCTATGGCGGCGTTGGCAGGACAATATCGTTCTCGGGTCAAAGCTGTACTTACACAAGCGACTGCGCGTCGCAGCTTTTGGGAAAAGTTGTTTGCAGACCCGATTTTTACCGAAGCCCTGAGCGCACAGCGAGCGCAGCACGCAGAGCAGCGTTTACAGCAGTTGCTTCACACCCAGGTCGATACGACCTTAATTGGCCAAGTCACCTTAGTAGGTGCTGGGCCTGGGGATAGCGGGTTGTTAACACTAGCCGGATTTCAAGCTTTGCAGGCGGCTGATGTGGTGTTATATGACGCGCTGGTGGGCAAAGACGTATTAGCTTTTATACGACGTGATGCACAGCGTATTGCCGTGGGTAAACGCGCCCATGCGCATCAGGTTGATCAAGCCACGACGAATCAGCTATTGATTCAGTATGCTCAGCAAGGCTTGCGTGTGGTGCGTTTAAAGGGCGGGGATCCGTTTGTATTTGGGCGTGGTGCCGAGGAGTTAGAAGCGCTCAAAGCTGCGGGGGTGAGTTATCGTGTTGTGCCGGGTATTACTGCCGCGCTGGGGGCGACCGCGTATGCGGGCATTCCCCTGACCCATCGCTTATATGCTCAGGCGGCATTATTTATTACTGGTCATTGTCGCGCTGAGGGTGATGACATTGATTGGTCTTGCTTGGCACGACAGCGGCAAACTTTAGTGATTTATATGGGGACTTTAAAAGCGACTGAGATCAGCACGCAGCTAATAGCTCATGGTAAAGCTTCCACAACCCCTGTGGCTATTATTAGCCAGGGGACCCTAGCAGAGCAGCAGATTCAGGTGGGGACACTAGCCACATTGCCCGCCTTAGCACAACAGGCAGAGCGGCCCGCATTAATTGTAGTGGGGGAAGTGGTGCAGTTGCAGGCCTCATTGCAGTGGTTTTCCTAAGGTTTTCTTGAGCGTAACGGTGTCATCGCTTAATCTATAGAATTTCGCGTTATATGCCGTGATAGTGTCATGAGGTTTTGGCACACTGGCATGGATCGCCTTTTTTATTGCTAGAAAGAGAAAACCATGGATTTACCTTATCATCAGCTAACGATGACAATTTTAATGACCCCAGATACCGCTAATTTTTCGGGTAATGTTCATGGGGGTACGATTCTAAAGCTTTTGGATCAGGTCGCCTATGCCTGTGCTAGCCGTTATGCGAATCGTTATGTGGTGACATTGAGTGTAGATCAAGTCACGTTTAGACAGCCGGTTCATGTGGGTGAGCTGGTTACCTTTTTAGCCAGTGTGAACTATACGGGGACTTCCTCCATGGAGGTCGGTATTAAAGTGATTGCAGAAGACATTCGACATCGTGTGGTGCGCCATGTGAATAGCTGCTTTTTTACCATGGTGGCGGTGGATGACGAGGGCAAGCCTACCGAGGTAAAACCGTTAACGCCCACCACACCTGATGAGATTCGGCGCTTTAAGGCCGCCCAAATTCGGCGTCAGTTGCGTAAAGAAATGGAGCAACGCCAAATGGAAATTTTGGCGTCGCATAAACGTGATGAAGCGGTATAACTAGCCCATTTTACGCAGGGTCAAAATCTGTTCACTGCGCCCAAAGGGTCCATGAATATCATGCAATATGGTGCTGGTTAAACCAATACCGTCGGTGCCGTATTGCTGTACGGTTTCCAAACCCAGCCAGCGGCCGCTTGGGTAGCGGTAAAGGTGGATTTGTAAATCTAGGTTCGGAAAGCTCCACGTAAAAGGATCCTCTTGGCGTACGGCTGTGCCGTTAGCGGTATCCACCATCCCCATCAGATGAACAAAATCACTTTTTTCTTGGCCTTCAACCATGGCTTTTTCATTGGAAAGCCACACAATGCCATGCCCAGCGCGATGATTTGGGTCCACTTTAACGATGAGGCTTTGAATATAACCACCTGGCCAGCGTGTCATCCCCTCCCATAAAGGTAGCTGGTCGGGGTGGGTAACTGGCTGGTCTTCCAGACCGGCAATCTCAGAGCTATCCGATGTACACATCCGCCATACACGCGCCACAATACATGTTTTGTTATTGGCTTGCATGGTGGATTCGATGAGTTCAATGGTTTTGCCTGGGCGAATAACACGTGTAGTGATAGAAAATTCACCGGCGGCAATTAAGCCAAAGATATCAAAACTGATTCTTCCGATACGCATGCCCTCGCGTGGCTGAAACTGCTCAAGCTCGGCGGCAATAATACCGCTAGCGGGAGCCATGTGTTGTTCATGTGGATTCCAGGCCCCTTGGGCATGTTGTGTGGAGCGATAAGTGGCGGTGACGACTCCTTGCTCGTCAATGTGTCTATCGATGAATTGGTAGTAAGCACTCATAATCAATTTGCCTCGTATTATTCTCTGTTTTCTCTATTTTTGATTTTTCAATGTAGCACTAATTTGTGAATTGGGTAGGGCAGCACTGAGATTAACGATAAAATAAGCCCTATTTTAGTGTTAACACGGCACGTGCCTGTGGGAATGTCACATCAGTGGCAAGGTTTTAATTTTCATTTATTGAGTATGTGCGAGGTTTGTGCATCGTCCAGTTATCACCTAAGCACTCCGGTGCGATGAGGTGGGAAGGGGTAAAAAATGGACATAATCAGTACGCCGATCACCGTGATGTTTGTGATCTATATTTTGGCAATGTTGTTGATCGGCTGGTTAGGCTATCGGTCAACGCAAGACTTGTCAGACTACATTTTAGGGGGGCGTAAGCTCGGGGCTTTTGTGGTGGCGTTAGCCGCAGGCGCGTCAGACATGAGTGGTTGGCTGTTAATGGGTCTGCCTGGCGAGGTGTATGACACAGGGTTATCCGCTTCATGGATCGCGATTGGTTTAATCATTGGTGCCTATTTTAATTGGCGCTTGGTGGCGGCGCGTTTACGCGTTTATACCGAACGCTCTGGGGATGCGCTGACGTTGCCAGATTATTTTTCCAATCGCTTTCAGGATACGTCTAATGTGTTGCGTATCGTTTCAGCGATTGTGATCCTGCTGTTTTTTACCTTGTACTGTGCATCGGGCGTTGTGGCTGGGGCGCGCTTATTTGAAAGCATGTTTGGCATGTCTTATCCTGCGGCCTTGTGGCTCGGTGCTTTTTGTACGATTGCGTATGTATTTATTGGTGGGTTTTTAGCGGTGAGCTGGACCGACACGGTCCAAGCTTCGCTCATGTTTACTGCATTAGTACTGATTCCTTTGATTGTGTTGCATCAGGTGGGCGGGCTTAACGAGGCCGTGACAGTAGCGCAGTCCGTACAGCCAACTAGTGTGGATGTGTTATCGGGCGTATCTAAAGTTGG
>NZ_JASLIX010000126.1:0-3521 GCF_030152715.1 Paenalcaligenes sp. | reverse complement strand
TGCGGCTTCCATTTTTGTTACATCCACACTATTAAACCATAACCATGTCATCTGAAAACACCCCTCCTTTTGAGCTCGCTGGTTCTATCTGGTTTCGTTCTGGCAAACTGAACTGGGGCAATCCAAGGCGCATGGCGCTTTTAGCCGCGATTCATGAGCACGGCTCCATTTCCGCCGCCGCACGTCATATCGACCTGAGTTACAAAGCCGCCTGGGATGCCATTGATACCATGAACAATCTCTCAGATGAGCCTCTGGTTTTACGCACAACTGGCGGTCAGCGTGGCGGCGGGGCTTGCCTTACCCCGAAAGCACTAGAAATTCTTGAGCTCTACCAACAGCTGGACGCAGCACACCAGCGCTTTATGAATCACTTAGCCAAAGCACAACCCGGCTCAGACAAAAATCTGGAGTTACTACAAACTATGATGGTCCAAACTTCGGCTCGTAATAATTTTGCGGGCAAAATCACTAAAATCACACTCGGTGCCGTCAATGCAGAGGTCGCCTTAGACATCGGTGGCACGCAACCTATTATTGCTTCTATTACCAATGAAAGTGTAGATAGTATGGGGCTAAAAGAGGGCATGCGCGCTCTTGCTTTTCTAAAAGCCTCTTCCATTATTGTAGGTCTGCCCTCTGAAAGTAAGCTGTCTGCGCGCAACCAGCTCCAAGGAACCATTGCCTATATTGAATCTGGTGCCGTTAATGCTGAAATAGGTATCGAAATTTCTGAAAAGCACCGCATTACCGCCATCATTACCATGCAAAGCCTAGAAAATCTGAAGCTTAAGGTAGGACAACCTGCCATCGCTATTTTCAAAGCATCTAGCGTATTGCTTGGCACCATGGAATAACTAATGCGAGGCCTCTTGTACATCCACCAGTAGCTGCTCGCTACTGCGTTGGATTTCTTGGTTTAGCTCGGCGGGTGTACAGCGACCAACAATACGCCCATCGACAATACGATACACCTCATCGGCCAATACAATCGCGTCTTCAGGGTCATGCGTAATAATAATCGAGGGAATGCCCAGCCGCTTTTGCAATGTACTGAGCTCCTGGCGCATTTTTACCCGCAAGTTAATATCTAAAGCCGCCAAGGGCTCATCGAGCAACAGCATGGAGGGGCTCACCGCTAAAGCTCGCGCTAACGCGGTACGCTGCTTTTGCCCACCTGAAATTTCCCCGGGGTAATTCCCTAAAATTGGCGTTAGCTCAAAGGCATCAATCCATTTTTTTGCTTGGGAAGGCACCCATTTTTTAGACGGGTTCAGCCACCCTTTGCGCAAACCAAAACTAATATTTTGCGCGACGGTTAAATGGGGAAATAACCCATAATCCTGTAACAAGTAGGCTAAATGGCGTTGCTGCGGGCTCAGGTTTACGCCTTTTTGAGAACAAAAAAGCAAAGTGTCATTGACGACAATACTGCCCTTATCCGGTGTCATTAACCCCGAAACCGCTTGGATGGTTAATGTTTTACCCGACCCAGAGGGCCCAAACAAAGCAATGCGTTGCGCCTGACTGTCTAACTGTATATTGAGCTCAAACTGTCGCGTTGCTGAGCTTAACGAGCGCTGTATATGTATAGAAACCGCCATATTAACGAGCCCCCCGATGGCGCTGCTGCGCTGGGGTTAATAAACCAGCAAACCACAATACTGCAATACAGCTTGCCGAGGTCACTAACACTAAAATCATTGCCAGATCATCATTTCCGGCCTGCACAGCTTCGTAAATAGAAATCGACAACGTTTGCGTGCGCCCGGGTATACTGCCTGCTATCATCAGGGTCGCTCCAAACTCGCCTAAAGCCCGTGCAAAAGCAAGCAGTACCCCTGCCATGATTCCACGCATCGCCAAAGGCAAACTGACGCGAAAAAACACCTGTAAGCGGCTTAATCCCAAAACGATACCCGCATCCTCTAGCCGATAATCCACATCCTCAAAAGCGGCACGCGCAGACTTTAACACCAATGGAAAAGCCACGACAGTAGCCGCTACCACGGCGCCTTGCCACGTAAAGACCAGTTCAATCCCCCATTGAGATAACCACTGCCCTAGCCATCCACGACGCCCTAATAAAACCAAAAGGTAATAGCCAATTACAGTAGGCGGCAAAACCATTGGTAAAGTCAAAATAGAGTCCACCAAATTACATAACGGCGAGCGCCAGCGCGAGAGTAAAAAAGCCACTGCTATGCCAAAAATGGCAGCAAACAGGGTTGCCCAACCAGCGACTTTTAAAGAAAGCAGTAGGGGGATCCAAAGATCAGACATGGGGAATACCGGGCAAGAAAGGCTGCCTAAGCAGCCTTCGTCTCAAAGATAACACCAAGGTTAAGGCTTGCTAAAACCGTATTTAGCCAAAATAGCCTGACCTTCCTCTGATAACACAAAGTCTAAATAAGCCTGAGCCAGCTCATTGCGACCATCACGCTTGACCAATGCGATTGGGTATGTCACCGGCACAGTGGTTTCTAGCTCTTGTACCACATTGACCTTGTCTTTCATAATGGCGGCGTCTGTAGCAAACACAAACCCGGCATCCACTTCGCCACGGGCCACATAATCTAAGACCTGACGCACATTCTGCCCAAGGACTTTACGGCTTTCTACAGCCTGCCAATCGCCAGATTTTTCTAAGGAACCCTGGGTATAACGCCCAACGGGCACAGTAGCAGGATTACCATACGCTACACGTGTGACATCCTCTTTAGCTAAATCGGCTAAGCTCTGGATGTTTTTTGGGTTATCACTCGGTACAATAAGCACTACACCATTTTGCACAAAATCCTTGCGCGTATCGGCATCAATGGCTCCCGCTTCGATGGCTTTGTCCATCGCTTTTTGGTCTGCAGACGCAAATACATCCACAGGAGCACCGTTGACGATTTGCTGCATCAACACATCCGAAGCCGCAAAACTGTTCAATACCTGTGTGCCCTCGTGCTGTTTTTGAAAATGTTCGCCCACCTCTTTGAGTGCATTGGTTAAGCTAGCCGCTGCGGATACCACTAGATCTGCGGCTTGTGCTGGCGCCGATACAAAAGAAAATGCTACTGCACCAACGGTTAAAACACGACTGAGCGATTTTTTAAGCGATAATTTCACCATGGACTCCTTGTGTAGGATTGACTTGCGCTATAGTTAACAATTTGTTGGGGTAGTTTACCATCCCTATATATATAGGTATATAGCTATCTTAATTGGAAGACAACCTCTTCTTTTCCGTCATGGCTTTTATCGAAGCATTTATTCGTTTTTTACGGCAACAAGCCTTATCCGAGCATACGCTTGCCGCCTACCTGCGCGATTTACAACAGCTAAAGCACTGGCTTGATCAGCAGTCCTTTTCCCAAGACTTAACCAAGGTCTCTACCGAGCAGCTTCAAGCATGGCTAGATGACCCTACCGCCAACGCTTCGCCCAGTACGGTTAACCGACGTATTGCTAGTATCAAGAAGTTTTTCCATTGGCTCTGTGACCAAGACCCAACGTATCACAATCCAGCAGAA
>NZ_JASLIX010000002.1:0-10720 GCF_030152715.1 Paenalcaligenes sp. | reverse complement strand
CGTACTTATTAGCCCTGCTGTTACGGCTCAAGAGCCCGCCCCTAACTCTTACATCACCCTAGGCCAAGCCATACCAGCGGATAGCCTAAATAAAACCGAGGTGCTTGAGTTCTTTGCGTATAGCTGCCCACATTGTGCCGTCATGGAACCCATGGTCGAAAAGTGGTCACAGGGTTTTGATGAAAAAGTGGTATTAAAACGCGTCCCGGTGGCTTTTAACGCAGGTATGGCAGACTTGCAGCGCACCTACTTTGTTTTTGAGGCGCTTGATCGCTTAGACTTACACCCTAAGCTCTTTGCGGCAATCCACCAAGAAAAACGCGCGCTATTTGATAAAAAAGCCATACGTAAATGGGCAGCAGATCAAGGCATCAACGAAAAAGATTTTGATAATGCTTTTGATTCTTTTGGTACCCAAACCAAAGCCAATCGTGCTAATGATCTCATTCGTCTCTATCAAATCCAGGGTACCCCTAGCCTAGCGATCGGGGGCAAATACGTCACCTCACCGGCTTTCACGAACGGCTACGAAGAAACCATACAAGTGGCTGACGCCCTACTAAAGCAAGCACAATAGCTGTTTTCAGGGGCTCGCAGGTTGCACTCTCACCCCCTTATTATGACGTCCTTGCGTATAGCAAGGACGTTTTTTTAGATGCTTTCTAGTTGCTGACGCGCCTGTGCAAGATCTGCCACCAAATCCTCTACCTGCTCTAGGCCAATATGTAGGCGAATCAAGAACCCATTTTCCGGATTCCAGTACGAATGATTCGCTAAAGCCGCTGGCTCCACCAACTGAACAAGACTTTCAAAGCCCCCCCATGAAAACCCAATCCCAAATAAACGCAAAGCATCAACAAAACGACGTGCGGCTGGCATATCTACCCGCAAACTAAATGCCAATAAACCATTTGAGCCGAATGCATCACGTTGCCATAAAGCATGCTGTGGATCATGTGGCCACGCAGGATGATAAATAGCGGAAACCTCAGGCCAGCTCGCTAAAAACTCACACACTTGTAAAGCACTTGCTGCGCTTTGCTGCATACGTAACGGCAGGGTTCGCACCCCACGCAAAGCTAACCATACATCGTCCGCACTCACAGAAAATCCCAACGCATAATGACAAGCCTCAATCTGCTGGGCATGTGCAGAATTTTTTGCTACTACAGCACCAAGCATCAAATCCGAGTGTCCACCAATATATTTGGTTCCAGCGATAATAGATACATCTGCACCCAAAGCCAGCGGCTGATAAATCAAGCCTGAGCCCCAAGTATTATCCGTCATCAAAATCAGATCATGCGCCTGAGCCACAGCAGCTAAAGCCGGCATATCAAGCATCTGCATAAGCAACGACCCAGGCGACTCCACATACAGCACTTTGGTGTTCGGCTGAATCGCAGCTTGGCAGGCTTGGGGCGTGGGCGCACAATAACTAACGCTCACCCCCATGCGCTCTAAGACATTTTTATCCAAAGTACGTACCGGCGCATAAGCACAGTCAGCTACCACCACATGATCGCCCTGACTTAAAAAACTCAGCATGGCTAAACTAATTGCTGCCATCCCCGATGGCACCAAAAATGCCTGAGTACCGCCTTCGAGCTCACAAAACACATCCTCGAGCGCCCGATGCGTGTCCATACCCCCACGCCCATAAATGACCGCTCGCTCACCCGCTTGTCGCGCCGCAATTGCCTGATCTAAATGCGACAGCGTTTTAAAACGTACTGTACTTGTACGTACCGGTGGCATTGCTACGGGCGCCGCTCCCGTTTTATCATCGAAATCGGCTTGCCCAGCGTGTTGTAAAAAGGTGTGAAGGTGTGGCTTCATAATGTGTTCCTAAACCGAATAAAATTGATAAACGCCCTGATCATTCACGGCTCGCTTCACCTGCCCAGCAAAATACAATAAATGCAAATGTGCAATGGCTTCTCCCATCGCAAAAGTGAGCTGATGCATATCAAGCTGACGTTTAAATAAAATAGGGACCAGCTGCGCCGCACTACACCCGCCTGCTTGCCTACAGGCCGCTAAGGTCTCGGCCAAGCGATCCTGATGATGTTGTTTTAGCTGTGCGATACGCCAATGTAACCCCTGAAACGGTCTTCCATGCGAAGGCAGCACCAACGTCTGTTCCGGCAAATCCAAATACCGTTCTAAAGAATCCAAATACAACGCCAGTGGATTCGCCTCGGGCTCATAATCAAAGACACTCACATTGGTAGAAATCGTAGGTAAAACCATATCACCTGCAATCAACACCTGCTCACTATCACAATACAGTGCCATATGCTCTGGCGCATGACCATATCCAGCAATACATCGCCATGAACGCCCACCTATCATGACGCATTGCCCATCAAGCAAACGTCTAAA
Source organism: Paenalcaligenes sp. (assembly GCF_030152715.1). Classification (NCBI taxonomy): domain Bacteria; kingdom Pseudomonadati; phylum Pseudomonadota; class Betaproteobacteria; order Burkholderiales; family Alcaligenaceae; genus Paenalcaligenes; species Paenalcaligenes sp. Next base: position 8,335 of record NZ_JASLIX010000002.1, on the reverse strand, counting down.
GTCACGTGGGGGTGTCATAACCAGACTTGGATAGTAGCGACTACGCTGTGCTATTTGCTCTTGAGCGGCGGGGTCGACCAAACCATGCCGTGCAAAATGCGCCGCAGCGGCGCGCCCTCCCGAAGCGCCCATCTGCTCGGAAGAAGCGGGGTTAACCCATAAGCACGCTAAGGCATAATCACTCAGGCTCATCCATAAAGGCACCTGCCATTTTTCTGCCAACCAACCCGCTAAGCCCACATGATCCGGGTGCATATGGGTGGCAATAATACGCAGTAAAGGCAACCCATTAAACACCGACTCAAACAGTTGCTCCCACAAAGCTTGCACTTCGGGCCGCGCCACTCCGGTGTCCACTAGTGTCCACCCTTTTTGACCTTCGATTTCATCTTCTAAGAGCCATACATTAATATGGTCTAAAGCAAAAGGTAAAGGCAACCGTATCCAATACACGCCCTTTGCCACTGCTTGCATGGTAGCGGCTGGGGGCAAAAAATCCTGCCATGGATAGATCAGTCCATTTTTGTTTGTCTGCATCTCCGTGTTCTCCCTGCTTGTCTGTTATGGTTTGCCATGGTAGTTTACGTTAACGTCAACTAATTTTAGTCGCTATGTCACAAAAAACATGGTCTATTTCTGATCTGGCTAAAGAATTCGATATTACGCCGCGTACCCTGCGCTATTACGAGGATCATGGCATCTTAAGCCCAGAGCGAGTCGGCCTACAACGACTCTACCACCCTCGAGACCGCACCCGCTTAAAACTAGCGCTACGCGGTAAGCGAATGGGGTTTAGTTTGGCTGATATTCGTAGTCTGATTGATATGTATGATGGCCCTGGTAGCACGCAAGCACAACTCATACACTATCAAAAAGTACTTAATCACTACAAAAACAAACTCCAAAGTCAACTCAAAGACCTACAACAAACCTTAGCAGAAATTGAAATACAACAGCAAAACTGTGATCGGCTGCTTGCGGAAAAATCACAACGCTGCCACACAAACGGGGCAACATAATACCTATCGTTTCTTGTGCCCTCTTTTCTTTTAGCTCGCAGTACTTTTGGTTGGAGACAAACGATGAACTTACCCGGATTAAACTTTGATCTCAGCGAAGAGCTCACTATGCTACGCGATACCGTTCGCCACTTTGCTGAGAACGAGATCGCTCCCCTGGCTCAACAAATCGACGAAAGTGATCAGTTTCCTATGGATCTATGGCCCAAACTGGGCGAACTAGGTGTATTAGGGCTGACCGTCTCCGAAGAATACGGTGGCGCTGACATGGGCTATTTGGCACATATGATTGCCATGGAAGAAATCTCCCGAGCCAGTGCTTCGGTTGGTCTGTCTTATGGCGCCCACTCGAATCTATGTGTTAACCAGCTCTTTAGAAACGGCACCGCTGAGCAAAAAGCCAAATACTTGCCAGGGCTTGTCGATGGTAGCCAAATCGGGGCGCTAGCAATGAGCGAAACCGGTGCCGGCTCTGATGTGGTCAGCATGCGCCTACGCGCCGAAGACAAAGGGGACCATTACTTACTCAATGGCCACAAAATGTGGATTACTAATGGTCCGGATGCCGATACCTTAATCGTCTATGCCAAAACCGACCCCGCCGCCCACCAACGAGGCATCACCGCCTTTATTATCGAAAAAGACTTCCCTGGTTTTTCTGTAGCTCAAAAACTAGATAAGCTCGGTATGCGTGGGAGCCACACTGGCGAGCTCGTTTTCACAGATTGCCGCGTTCCCAAAGAAAACGTATTAGGCGAGGTCAATGGTGGGGTAAAAGTCCTGATGAGTGGCTTGGATTACGAACGTGCCGTGCTGGCGGGTGGCCCACTAGGCATCATGCAAGCCGTCATGGATGTAGTGATGCCCTATGTGCATGAGCGCAAACAGTTTGGTCAGGCCATTGGTGAGTTCCAGCTTATTCAAGGCAAAATCGCAGACCTCTATACCACCCACCAAGCCAGTCGTGCACTCTGTTATAGCGTTGCTAAACACTTAGATGCGCTTGGCGAAAACCACTCGCGCACCGTACGCAAAGACTGCGCCGCAGCGATTTTATTTAGCGCAGAAAAAGCCACATGGATGGCAGGCGAAGCCATTCAAATCCTAGGAGGAAATGGCTACATCAACGAGTTCCCCACAGGACGCCTTTGGCGCGATGCCAAACTTTATGAAATTGGCGCCGGAACCAGCGAGATTCGTCGTATGTTAATTGGTCGTGAACTCTTTAATGAAACCGCTTAACCTTTAAACTTGCTATGAATGCCATGCCTTTTGCTTCAGACCACTCGATTATAGAACCCGCACAGCGACCTATGCCTAGCCCCGAGCACGTGGCAAGCATGATCTTACAAGGTTTTAATCGCCACTATTCTCTGTTCCGTTATAGTGCACAACGTGCCAAAGTCCTATTCGAATCGGCTCATTGGCATGGCATCCAGCAGCTCTCGCGCGAGCGCATTGAATATTACGATATGCGCGTGCGCGAATGTGCAGCGCTGCTCGGGCCCGTTTTAAAAAACACCGCGCTGACCCCCTCCTCCAATGAACAGGAGCTCAGCCCCGAACAGCAGCAGTTCTGGCAGCAAGTCAAACGCGAATTTGCGCACTCGCTTGCTGGTCATAAACAACCAGAATGTGCAGAAACTTTCTTTAATTCCGTTTCATGTCGTGTGTTATCGCGCACGTACTTCAATAACGATTTTCTCTTTGTTCGCCCAGCAATCGCCACCGAATACATTGACAGTGCTCTGCCTTCGTATCGTTCTTACTACCCACTAGATACAGGTCTAATCCCCGCACTAACACAAATGATCACGGATTTTGGGTTGGCTTCACCATTTGCAGACCTACCCTCTGATGTACGCCTTTTGGCACGGCGAGCGATTCATGTTCTGCGCCAGCGCTTACCCCGCGACCCTGGCTTGCGTATTGGACCAGACTGTCAGATTCAGGTCCTAAACACGCTTTTCTTTCGCAACAAAGGCGCATATATCGTTGGACGATTCATTAACCATACCACCATCCACCCTTTTGCCATTGCCTTAACGCATACCCCCAGCCATCACATAGAAATCGATGCCTTGCTCGACAGCGCCGATGACTTAAGTACATTGTTTAGCTTTACGCGCGCGTATTTTTTGGTGGACATGGAAGTGCCCTCTGCTTACGTCCATTTTTTACAGTCGCTCTTACCACGTAAATCCGCCGCCGAGTTTTACAACGCTATTGGCCTACAAAAACAGGGGAAAAACCTCTTTTATCGCGATTTTTTACACCATCTTGGGCACTCCAGCGATCTATTTCAGCTTGCACCAGGGATTAAAGGAATGGTGATGACGGTATTTACCCTGCCTTCTTACCCTTATGTATTCAAAATGATACGCGATACTATTGCTAAGGATGGTATGGACCATGCAACAGTTAAAAGCCGCTACCTATTAGTGAAAAAACACGATAGGGCTGGTCGTATGGCGGACACTTGGGAATACTCTCAAGTAGCACTACCTAAACGTCGCTTTTCACCAGAGCTACTGGAAGAACTGCGCCAAGAAGTCCCCAGCCAAATCGAAGAAACTGGGGATCTGATTGTATTGCGTCATGTCTATATCGAACGGCGCATGTTACCGCTTAATATATACCTAAGTCGTGCTTCTGGTACGGCTTTAGAAATGGCAGTGAAGCAATACGGTGAGGCTATTCGCGAACTAGCAGCCAACAACATTTTCCCAGGGGATATGTTGTATAAAAACTTTGGTTTAACTCGATTAGGGCGTTTAGTGTTTTATGACTATGACGAAATTCAAACCATGACAGAAATGAATTTCCGCCATATTCCTCCGGCACCTAACGAGGAAGCCGAGTTAGCCAGCGAACCTTGGTATCCCATTGGTCCTAATGACGTTTTCCCGGAAGAATTTCGTTGGTTTCTACTAGGGGATCGTCGTATTCGCGAGGCGTTTATGAAATACCACGCTGAGCTACTCAATGCCGACTGGTGGAACGCCTGCCGCGATCGTGTCGCCCAAGGCCGCCTAGAAAATATCTATCCTTACGATTTATCAAAACGCTTACCCCATCGTCGGGTAGCAAACCCCACTACGGTTATACCGCATTAGGAGTCAAATTATGTCTGATCATGTTGTCATTGTTTCTGCAGCGCGTACCCCCATGGGCGCAATGACTGGCAGCCTATCCTCCTTGGCTGCCCATGAGCTCGGCTCTGTGGCCATCAAGGCCGCCCTAGAGCGTGCTGGAGTCAACCCAGACCAAGTTGATGAGGTCATCATGGGCAACGTGCTTCAAGCCGGTCAGGGTCAAGCTCCTGCTCGCCAAGCCGCTATTGGCGCTGGTCTGCCCAGTAACGCACCTTGCACTACTATTCATAAAGTTTGCGGCTCCGGCATGAAAGCCGCCATGTTAGGTCACGACTTGCTCAAAGTCGGTAGCGCCAACGTCGTCGTTGCCGGTGGTCAAGAGAGCATGTCCAACGCCCCTTATCTCTTACTTAAAGCACGCACTGGGTACCGTTATGGTCATGACAAAGTATATGACCACATGGCGCTAGATGGCCTTGAGGATGCTTACGAAGGCATTGCTATGGGTGTGCTGGCAGAGCGTTGTGCCGAGAAATACACGTTTACACGCGAAGAACAAGATGCTTTTGCGCTTGAGTCCTTACGTCGCGCGCGCGCGGCAACAGAAGACGGCAGCTTTAAAGCTGAAATCGCTCCCGTCACCATTAAAGGGCGTAAAGGTGAAACCGTTGTGGATACAGACGAAGCGCCTACTCGCGCTATGCCTGACAAAATTCCTAGCTTACGCCCCGCGTTCAAAAAAGACGGCACCATCACTGCCGCAAATGCTTCTTCCATTTCTGATGGCGCTGCCGCGATGGTACTCATGCGTGAGTCCACCGCCAAAGAGCTTGGTGCCCAGCCTCTTGCTCGCATCGTTGCGCATACTCAACACGCACACGAACCCGAGTGGTTCACCACCGCCCCTGTAGGTGCGGTGCAAAAACTGCTTGATAAAACAGGTTGGAAAATCGAAGACGTTGACTTATTTGAGATCAACGAGGCGTTTGCCGTTGTTACGATGGCCGCCATGAAAGACCTCAACATTCCTCATGAAAAAGTTAACGTTTATGGTGGCGCTACTGCTCTGGGTCACCCCATTGGTGCCTCGGGTGCGCGCATTGTGACGACGTTGATCCATGCCCTCAAACAAAAAGGCGGTAAACGCGGTATTGCCACTTTATGTATTGGTGGCGGCGAAGCCGTAGCTATGGCAGTAGAGCTCGTAGACTAAGCGTCACACTCGCCTTTTCTGTGTAGGAGACCCGGCAGGCCCTTGGGCCTGTCGGCCAAAACATAACGATATTAGGTGGCAGCACAGACATGACAATTATCAAAACTAAAGTACAGCCTCGTTCGGCGGGCTTTCAGGAAAACGCCGCTTCGATGGCGGATCTGATTCAAGATTTACGTAAAATACGCCAACAGCTTGCCCAAGGCGGCAGCGAATCCGCGCGCCAGCGCCATTTGGACCGCGGCAAACTCTTACCTCGTGAACGGGTAGAGCGGCTTTTAGACCCAGGCTCCCCGTTTTTAGAACTTTCTCCTCTTGCCGCCTATAACCTCTATAACAACGAGGCACCCGGTGCCGGCATTATCACGGGCATAGGTCGTATTAACGGCATTGAGTGCATGATTGTATGTAATGATGCCACCGTCAAAGGGGGAACCTATTACCCCATGACTGTTAAAAAACACGTGCGAGCTCAAGAAATCGCCCAACAAAATCGCTTACCCTGCGTGTATTTGGTGGACTCAGGTGGGGCCAACTTGCCCAACCAAGACGAGGTCTTTCCCGACCGTGATCACTTTGGTCGAATTTTTTATAACCAAGCCCAAATGTCTGCCCAAGGCATTGCCCAAATCGCCGCCGTCATGGGTTCATGTACAGCAGGGGGCGCCTATGTACCCGCCATGAGCGATGAGTCCATTATTGTGCGCAACCAAGGCACGATTTTTTTAGCTGGGCCGCCTTTAGTCAAAGCCGCCACAGGCGAAGAGGTCAGCGCCGAAGATCTCGGTGGGGGCGATGTACACACCCGTTTATCAGGGGTCGCCGACCACTTGGCAGAAAACGATGATCATGCGTTGCAACTGGCACGCCAAGCCGTTGGGCGCCTTACCCATCAAAAAACCTATCCCTGGCCACTGCGACCCGTAGAGGAGCCCCTTTACGACCCTGAAGAGCTCAACGGCATTATCCCTAACGACACCCGCAAGCCCTACGATGTCAGAGAGGTCATCGCACGTTTAGTCGATGGCTCCAAATTCGAAGAGTTTAAAGCCCGTTTTGGCACCACGCTGGTCACAGGCTTTGCGCATCTGCATGGCATGCCTGTTGGCATCATTGCCAATAATGGCATTTTGTTTTCCGAAGCCGCGCAAAAAGGAACGCATTTCATTGAGCTATGCTGCCAACGCAAAATCCCATTGATTTTTTTACAAAATATCAGTGGTTTTATGGTGGGGCGCAAATACGAAAACGAAGGCATCGCCCGCCACGGTGCCAAAATGGTTACCGCTGTATCTACCGCTTCGGTACCTAAGCTCACCGTCATTATAGGGGGCTCGTTTGGAGCCGGTAACTACGGTATGTGTGGCCGTGCTTTTAATCCACGCATGCTCTTTATGTGGCCTAACGCCCGCATTTCCGTCATGGGGGGCGAGCAAGCCGCTAGCGTATTAGCTACGGTGCGTCGCGACAACCTAGAAAAAACGGGTAAAGACTGGTCTGCCGACGAAGAAGAAGCCTTCAAAGCCCCTATACGCGAACAATACGAACACGAAGGGCACCCCTACTATGCCTCGGCTCGTCTCTGGGACGATGGCATCATTGAACCGGCACAAACGCGCCGTGTTCTTGCGCTGGCGCTGTCCGCCGCACTCAACGCCCCCATCGAAGATACACGCTTCGGTGTGTTCCGTATGTAATAGGGAGTAAACCATGTTTGATACTATTTTAATTGCTAACCGTGGTGAAATTGCTTGTCGTATTGCCGCTACTTGCCGCCGCTTAGGCATACGCACGGTCATGGTGTATTCCACAGCGGACGCCGAGGCATTGCATGTCAAATCCGGGGACGAGGCCATTTGCATTGGCGAGGCAGAACCACAAAAAAGCTATCTGAATATTGCCGCAATTATTGACGCCGCTAAACGTACCGGTGCCCAAGCCATTCACCCAGGCTATGGCTTTTTAGCTGAAAACACGGAATTTGCTCAGGCTTGTGCCGACAATGGTCTAGTTTTTATTGGCCCAAAGCCAGATGCTATCACGGCAATGGGAAACAAATCGGCCGCCAAACAGCTCATGGAGCAAGCCAATGTGCCTTTAGTACCGGGCTATCACGGTGATAACCAAGATGCCGCCTTTTTACACCAACAAGCTGACGCGATGGGCTACCCCGTGCTAATTAAAGCCAGTGCCGGCGGTGGTGGTAAAGGCATGCGCATTGTGACCTCGAGCGATCAGTTCCTAGAAGCCTTGTCTTCTTGTAAACGCGAAGCAAAAAGCAGTTTCAGTGACGATCATGTTCTCATTGAGCGCTACCTACAAAAACCGCGCCATATTGAAATCCAAATTTTTGCAGATACCCACGGCAATACCGTTCATTTATTTGAGCGGGACTGCTCCGTCCAGCGTCGCCATCAAAAGGTCATCGAGGAAGCCCCCGCCCCCGGCATGACCCCAGAACGACGTGCCGCCATGGGAGCCGCAGCCGTTGCCGCCGCTCAAGCAGTGAACTATGTCGGAGCGGGTACCGTAGAATTTATCTGCGAAGGCGATGATTTTTATTTTATGGAGATGAATACTCGCCTGCAGGTTGAACACCCCATCACAGAACAAATCACAGGTTTTGACTTGGTAGAATGGCAGCTTCGCGTTGCCGCCGGCCAAACCTTGCCCGCCTCGCAAGATGAACTCCATATTCATGGTCATGCTTTTGAAGCCCGTATTTACGCAGAAAACCCAGACAATCAGTTTTTGCCCTCTATTGGTCAAATCCACACTTTAGTATTCCCTGAACACCAAAGTTTCTGCCTTAGCCCCGTGCGGGTAGACAGTGGCATTTTGCAAGGGGACAGCATCAGCCCCTTTTACGATCCTATGATCGCCAAGCTCATTGTCCATGGCTCAGACCGAGACGATGCGCTACGTAAACTACAGCACGCACTTGAGCAAAGCTACATTGCCGGCTTACATACGAACCTACGCTTCTTACACCGATTAGCATGCGATGA
>NZ_JASLIX010000134.1:0-10799 GCF_030152715.1 Paenalcaligenes sp. | reverse complement strand
GTGTTACGAAAATAGACCTCGTTAATAATGGCAAGAACAGGGATTTCAAATAAAATAGTATGTAACCAAGGGCCTTCGACCTCGATTGCAAGCTCGCCGGGCTTATCGCCATACTCAATAGAGATACAGCGCTCCGGTAAATGGAATAACCCCAAGAAATCCACAAAATCACTTTTGATAAAACGAAGCTGACGCAAATAGTTGAGCTCGTCTTCTGTAAACCGCAACTGACAAAGCGCTTTGACCTCGTCGCGGATTTCATCGATGTAAGGATGCAGATCAATATTTGGTGTGCGGCATTGGTAACGATATTGCACCTGCGCGGCAGGAAAATGATGCAGCACCACTTGCATCATAGAAAATTTATAAAGGTCGGTATCAAGTAAAGAAGTAATGATCATTGCGCTGCCAGTCCAAAAAATGACTACCCTATCCGGTAGCTTTTATTATATGTTGTTTTATCCACCTTACCTGAATAGCAGTAAACTCGTCAGATATAGGGAACATGTGACGAGATTAACACTCTAATCTTATTGCCTTTATTTCGTATCCCTCTGTATTTTGGCTAAAATAGCCCTCTTTGGCATCCTTTTAAACTGGCCATAGCCTTGCCTGTTTAATGTATGCTACTTTCTATTTCTCTTGTTATCGTTTTGTATTGAATTACGCTGGAGCCTCTCATGACACACGTCGTCACCGAAAACTGTATTAAATGTAAATTTACTGATTGCGTGGATGTTTGCCCGGTTGACTGCTTTCGCGAAGGGCCAAATTTTCTCGTTATCGACCCCGATGAGTGTATCGACTGTGCGGTCTGTATTCCCGAGTGCCCAGCCAATGCCATTTTTGCCGAAGAAGATGTCCCTGCAGACCAGGTTCATTTCATCGAGCTTAATGCCGAGCTTACCCCAATATTTGGCATGATTAATCGTTCTAAAGACCCCTTACCTGATGCGGACGATTGGAATGGGGTAGCAGATAAATTGCAATACTTAGAGCGCTAACCTCTTTCTTCTATACAAGGGCGCAACCATGCTGTATGACATACACGAGCTCCAACGTTCGTTTCTTGCACCACTGGCCGCTTTTTCCGGCTCCAGTGCACAGCTTTTTACCCATCCTTATAGCCCATGGGCCTACACGCCCGTTTCCAAACAGTTGGCGGCAGGCTACGAGCTATTGCACCGTTTGGGCAAAGAATATGAAAAACCCCAGTGGGATATCCACTCCATTGAAAAAGATGGCAAAACCATCGAAATTCAAAACCGGGTCGCACACTCGTTACCTTTTTGTAATCTGGTGCACTTTGAACGTAAAAACCTAACCACTAAGGAACCAACAGTTTTAATTGTGGCACCACTTTCTGGTCACCATGCAACCCTGCTACGAGACACCGTACGTAGCATGCTCATAGATCACAATGTTTATATTACTGACTGGATAGATGCACGCATGGTGCCCTTATCCGCTGGCCCTTTTCATCTTAATGACTATGTGCGTTATGTGGAGCAATTTCTTGAGTTTTTAGGTAAGGATGTCCACGTAGTTGCTGTGTGCCAGCCTACTGTACCGGTATTGGCGGCGGTATCGTTAATGTCTGCCCGTCAGAGCCCTTATATCCCTAAGAGCTTAGTTTTAATGGGTGGCCCTATTGACACACGAGAATCTCCTACTCAAGTCAATCGTCTAGCCACCACTAAACCATATAGCTGGTTTGAAAATAACTTAATTCATCGTGTCCCTACCCGCTATCCAGGCTCAGGCCGTCGTGTTTATCCGGGTTTTTTACAACACATTGGCTTTGTCGCGATGAACCCTGACCGCCATATGTCCTCACACTATGAATTTTATAATCATTTAATCAAAGGGCAAGATGATAGCGCCGAGGCTCACCGACGTTTCTATGATGAATATAATGCAGTCCTAGACATGCCGGCAGAATTCTACTTAGACACTATTAAAATCGTCTTCCAAGAGCACGCTCTACCAAAAGGCACATGGGAGATAGATGGTGAGCTGGTAAATCCCGCCGCCATCACAAAAACAGCTCTCTTTACTATCGAAGGGGAGCTTGATGATATATCAGGTCTAAATCAAACCCGTGCAGCACAACATTTATGTGCGAATCTTGCTGAAGACAAAAAACAGCATCATATCGCCTTAGGTAGTGGCCACTATGGGATTTTTTCTGGTCGCCGTTGGCGCAATCAGATTTACCCTTTAGTCAAAGATTTTATTTACCAACACGCCTAAACCATACCAAGGGGGCAACGCCCCCCTTTTTTATTTATGGACAGCTCTGAACTCATTCAACGCATTGATGCCATACTGCCGCAAACACAATGCACTCGTTGCGGCTATGATGCCTGTTTGCCTTACGCCCAAGCCATCGCCTTAGATAACGAAGCCATTAACCGTTGCCCGCCAGGTGGGCCCGAAGGCATTCAGGCATTAGCTCAACTCACCCAGCAGCCCATTCAAGACTTAGATCCTGAATGTGGTAGCTTTACCCAGCCTACGGTTGCTATCATTGACGAAGCACATTGTATTGGATGTACCCTATGCATTCAGGCCTGTCCTGTGGATGCTATTATCGGTGCCAATAAGCTCATGCACACGGTCATTACCGAGCGCTGCACGGGCTGTGATCTTTGCGTCGCTCCTTGTCCCGTAGACTGCATTCATATGGTTCCTACAGAACGTGCCTGGGATAGCACCCGCGCACAACAAGCACGTGCTCACTTTCAGCAGCGTCAACAACGCTTACAACAGAAGCATGGCGAAACGATCCAAGTGGCCGCCAAAGTTCTAGCTAACAAACCTAAAATCAGCCCCTTGGCTGAATCAGAAAGCTATAAAAAAGCCACTTTGGCCGATGTGCTTGCCAAAGCCCGTGCACGACGCCAATCTTCTTAATACGGTTTAATCATGAATCGCGAAATCCGTACTGAAATTTTTAAACGCTTTCAAGCAGCCAATCCTCATCCGACCACAGAGCTGGAGTATGAAACGACTTTTCAGCTACTGATCGCGGTGATTCTTTCTGCTCAAGCCACTGATGTATCCGTGAATATCGCTACGCGGCGTTTTTTCCCCACTCACGGCACACCAGAAGGTATTTTAGAATTAGGTTTAGATGGCCTGACTGAGTGCATTAAAAGTATCGGGCTTTATAAAACCAAAGCAAAAAATGTCATTCGTACCTGTGAAATTTTACTTGAGCACTACAATGGCGAGGTTCCCAATACACGCGAGGAGCTAGAATCGCTACCCGGCGTAGGGCGTAAAACTGCAAACGTGGTTCTTAATACCGCTTTTGGGCAATATGCTATGGCTGTGGACACCCATATTTTTCGTGTTTCTAATCGCACCGGCATAGCCAAAGGCAAAAATGTGCGCGAAGTAGAGGACAAGTTAATGCGACTAGTGCCAAAAGAGTTTTTACTCGATGCGCACCACTGGCTTATATTACATGGTCGTTATGTCTGTGTAGCACGCAAACCTAAATGCCCTGAGTGCGGTATAGCAGATCTATGCGAATATAAAGAGAAAACTACGCGCTAACCCCAGCTAAGACAAACCCCCATAGCTGTTTTATTTGTTGCGCTGCATAATGTCGCCATATACAGCCTCTAATCCTTTTTAAGGAAATGGTTATGGGTAAAACCGCGCTAGAAATCCGTGATCTGCACGCTTGGCATCATCAGACCCCTATTATTCAAAATTTAAATTTATGCGCCAAACAAGGGGAGCTTATCGCTTTGGTTTCAAACTGCAAACAAAGCCAGCTCTCTTTATTGGATAGTCTTTTAGGTCATAACCCCAACCGCACAGGCTCTATTCGTATTCATCAAACCGAAGCCATCCATCTGTCTGCTCAGCATGTGCCCCATCTAGGCATGGCACTATCCTCTAAAGAAAATGGGTTGGTTTTTGGGTTAAGTTGCGAAGAAAACCTACTACTTCCCCTAGCCGATCATAGCTTAGGAGGGGGCTTGTCCTTAGCCGAGATCTACGAACTATTTCCCACACTCAAACAGCACAAGGATGCACCCTGCACGCAACTGAGCCCAGGTGAACAGCAGTTGCTGGCTTTGGCACGCCTACTGCGCACCGGCGTAGATATTATTGTGCTCCATGACTTGTACCATGATTTTTGCCCTGCCATTCACCCTCTCGCCATGACGCTACTACAACAACTCAAACAACGTGGCTACACCCTCATTTTAAATGAGTCAAATCGCCCCTTTGCAGCTACCGTGGCCGACAAAATGTATTACATTCAAAACGCCACCGCTCAGTTGGCGCAAGTCCATCACCAAACCCCGCCTATTTCAGCGTAAAAAAAGCACGGCGCGCTAGGCACCGTGCTACAACATAACAAAGAAAGCCATTTACTCTTGGTCTTTATTGCCTAGACCTAGATAACTTTCAATCACGCGGGGGTTGTCACTTAAGTCCGCCGCAGCACCCTCTAAAATGATTTCCCCAGTTTCTAACACATAACCATAATCAGCTACCTGTAAAGCCGCTCGGGCATTTTGCTCTACCAATAAAATAGACACACCCGTACGACGTAGACGCGCAATAATTAAAAAGATCTCACGCACCACACGCGGGGCCAAGCCTAGGCTGGGCTCATCAAGCATCAAAACCTTAGGTCTGGACATCAACGCACGCCCAACCGCGAGCATTTGACGCTCCCCCCCCGATAAGGTTCCAGCCTGTTGCTGTCGACGCTCTTTTAAGCGTGGAAACAACTCATAAACCTCGTCCATGGTGTCGCGCCAGCCGCTTACACGCTGTCGATACAATCTAAAGCCACCTAATAATAGGTTGTCCTCGACAGACATGCTCGCAAAAAGCTCACGGCTTTCCGGGACCAAGCATAAACCCTCGGCCACACGACGCTCCACCTGCCAGCTACTGACCGAGCGCCGATCATAGATCACCTCGCCATCACTACGACCCGTAGCGGGCAAATTACCCATGATGGCGTTAAGCATGGTTGATTTCCCCGCCCCATTCCCACCAATGACGGTAACAATGCTACCGGGCTTGACCTCGATATTGGCATTATTTAATGCGCTCACTTTGCCATATTGGGCATGTAAGTTTTTTACGGCTAAAAGTGGCTCCATCATACCGCCTCCTTTGTGGGGGCTACACCCGCCAACTCGTCTTCATCAAAATCATCATCAATACCGCCCAAATAGGCTTGTAACACCGCTGGGTTTTGTTGAATCTCTGCGGGCTTGCCTTCGGCTAGCTTGGTACCAAAATCCATCACCACCAAGTGATCCGTCAAGTTCATCACAAAATCCATATCATGCTCAACCAGCAAAATACTCATGCCTTCGGCACTGAGCTGGTTTAGCACCTGTGCTAGCTCTTGCTTTTCTTTGTAGCGCAAGCCAGCGGCGGGCTCATCAAGAAGCAACAACACAGGGTCAGCGGCCAAAGCACGAGCAATCTCTAAAATGCGCTGTTGTCCAAGCGCTAAGTTTCCGGCCTCCTCATAGAGATAGTCGCCTAAGCCTACGCGCTCTAACTGTACAGCGGCCTCGTGCAGCAGTTCCGCTTCGCTGCGACGATCTGTATGCAGGGCCGCAGAAACCACCCCCACATCACGACGTAAATGCGCCCCTAAGGCTACGTTTTCTAATACCGTCATGGTAGGAATCAGCTGTACATGCTGGAACGTACGCCCAATACCAAGACGGGCAATATCTCGAGCACGTAAATTATCAATCCGCTGACCTTGGAAGCGAATATCACCGCTTGTTAAAGGCAATACCCCAGTAATTAGGTTAAAGGTCGTGGATTTACCTGCACCGTTAGGCCCAATTAAACCCATGATTTCACCTGCATGCAGCTTAAAACTGATGTCATTTACCGCGACCAAACCACCAAACTCTTTGCGCGCTTTGTCTAGTTCTAAAACTAAGCTGCCTTTTTCAGGGCGAGGACGTTGCTCTAAGGTCGCCGCCTGAGCTGGAGGTTCCATTCGTCGTTGTTTTTCCCCCCCTGTTACGGCCGTCCACACCCGCTCCAATAATGGCCAGATCCCATTGCCTGCATATTGCAGGATAAAGATCATTAATAGACCAAATACAATGAGCTCAAAGTTCGCATTGGTGTCAAAAATACGGGGAAGCAAATTCTGCAGCTGATCTTTTAACGTTAAAATTAACGCCGATCCCACTACCGCCCCCCACACGCTACCAGCGCCACCAACCACAGCCATAAATAAGTATTCAATGCTGTAGTTCAAACCAAAAGGACTTGGGCTCACTGCACGCTGCAAGTGTGCATACAACCAACCCGACACACAAGCTAATAGAGCGGCATACACAAAGATAATCACTTTGTAGTTAGCCATATTGACGCCAAAAGACTCCGCCATGCTGCTACCGTTTTTTAAAGCACGAATAGCGCGACCAGGGCGTGAGTGCAATAGGTTATATGTCAGCCATAGGCTACCTAAAACAAATAGCCAAATGAGATAATACATATTGCGCCCTATCCCTAGAGAAATGCCAAAAATTGACAAAGGTGCAATACCAGAAATCCCATCATGCTGGCCTAAAAACCCGAGATTACCAAACAAGTAATACAAGGATAGCGACCAAGCAATCGTCCCTAAGGGCAAGTAGTGTCCGGACAAACGTAGGGTGATCGCGCCGATTAAAGACGAAAAAATAAAGGTTAACGCCAACGCCATAAATAGCGTCAGCCATGGTGACCAACCCAATCGCGTGGTTAACCATGCGGTGGTATACGCACCAATACCCACAAATGCGGCCTGCCCAAAAGAAGTTAAGCCCCCCACCCCAGTAAGTAACACCAGACCCAGCACTACAAGACTACTGAGCCCAATGTAATTTAACTGCGTAATCCAAAACTCAGGTACTACATGCAGCTGTGGCAATAAGGCCAACCCGCCCACCACAACAACTAAAAGCAAGCGATTCATGTCCTTAATCCTCATCATCAATATGACGTGCGCCAAAAGAGCGCCACAGCAATACGGGAATAATCAATGTAAACACAATGACCTCTTTGTAAGAGCTTGCCCAGAAAGAGGAAAAGGCTTCTAAAATCCCGACAAAAATCGCTCCAGCCGCAGTTAAGGGATAGCTAGCGAGACCACCTACAATCGCCGCCACAAAACCTTTAAGCCCGATTAAAAACCCAGTGTCATAATAGATAGTGGTAACAGGAGCAATTAGCATCCCGGATAAGGTACCGATCGCCGCAGCCAGCGTAAACGTAATACGCCCAGACATGATGGTACTAATCCCCACTAAGCGCGCACCACGACGATTCACCGCTGTAGCGCGTAACGCTCGCCCATATAGCGTGCCCCCAAAAAACAACCACAGTGCGCCAATCAATACAGCAGCGGCCACTAGGACAAAGAGTGTTTGTGCAGACCAGGCCATGCCTAACAAATTAACCTGCCCCGTCATAAAGGGAGGAGTACGCCAGCCTTCTGCTCCAAAGAAAACCAAACCCAAGCCGGTCAAAGCAAAAT
The DNA here is from genome assembly GCF_030152715.1 of Paenalcaligenes sp. Taxonomy (NCBI): domain Bacteria; kingdom Pseudomonadati; phylum Pseudomonadota; class Betaproteobacteria; order Burkholderiales; family Alcaligenaceae; genus Paenalcaligenes; species Paenalcaligenes sp. Next base: position 3,262 of record NZ_JASLIX010000134.1, on the reverse strand, counting down.
GCACCGCTACAGAAGTAATCAGTAGCACCAATACACTGGCTTCGGCTACCCGTTGGTAAACCAAGCGATAAATCATAGGCCCTAACGGTACGACCAATGCCATGGAAAACAAAACACTGACCCATAGAGGGGTATCTTGATGCATGACTAAGGGCAACATTAAGTAAAGGGCGATCGGCAACACTAAGGCCCATAACGCCGTGCGCCATAATCCAGCATATAGCTTATTACGTATAGCGGAGACACACTCTAAAAGAAAAACCAAGCTCCCCGCAATGAGCAGTAAATACAATGTCCCCGGTACACGACCATTGACCAAGAAAGCCAGTGTTAGCGCACCAAAAGTGACAAACTCGCCCTGAGGAATAAAAATAACGCGCGTTACGGCAAAAATCAGCACTAATGCTAGGCCCAACAAGGCATAAATCGCCCCGTTTAGCAAGCCGTCCTGCAACAGAATCAAAACAATTGTTGAATCCATATCGGATCTACCACCACAACATAAAAAGAAAGGCTAGCCACCTTATCAACCAGCAGTTAGAGGGGCGAGCTAGGCATCGCCCCGTTCGTTCTTATCATTACAGGTCAGGTTGGTAGGTCCATTTACCGTTTTCGACCTTAACAATCACACGAGCACGCTCATCCATCCCCGCATGATCCTTATCAGACATCGTAAATACACCTTGAGAGGCAGGTAAGTCCTTGGTCTGCTCAATGGCATCACGCATGGCCGCACGGAATTCGGGGGTACCTGGTTTAGCGCCGGTTTCTAAAGCACGAGGAATCGCATCTTGCACTAGAAGGGCGGCATCCCACATATGGCCGCCGAAGGTATTAATAGAGCCTTCGCCATACTTAGCCTCGTAGAGGTTTTTATATTCCAATGCCGAGGCTTTAACTGGGTTGTCATCGGGCAGCTGATCCGCTACGAGCAAGGGCCCAGCCGGTAAGAACATGCCCTCACAGTCCTTTCCACACACACGTAATACGTCGTTATTTGCGGCCCCGTGCGTTTGATAAATAATGCCTTTATAACCACGGTTCTTTAATTCGCCCTGTGGCAAAGCGACCGGTGTTCCAGCGCCAGCAATTAAAATGCCATCTGGATTAGCCGAGGTCAGTTTCAATACTTGGCCGGTAACAGAGGTATCACTACGGCTATAGCGCTCTGTTGCTACCATTTTGATGCCTTTGGCTTCAGCAGCTGCTTTCATTACATCTAACCAGCCATCCCCATACGCATCATTAAAACCAATAAAGCCCAGTGTTTTAACACCTTGCTTTTCCATAGCGTCAGCTAAAGCCGCAGCCATCAACTGATCATTTTGAGGGGTTTTAAATACCCACTCGCGCGCCCCTTCGACAGGCTCTACAATGCGTGCGTTCGCTGCCACACTGATCATAGGAGTTTTAGTCTCACCGGCCACGTCCACCATGGCCAAAGAGCCTGGGGTCACAGAGGTGCCAATCACCACATCGACTTTGTCTTCGGTGATTAATTTACGCATATTACGTACAGCAACTGTGGTATCCGTGGCATCATCCAACACCAAGTACTCCACTTTTTGTCCGGCGATTTCAGTGGGCAATAACGCCACTGTGTTACGCTCAGGGATACCTAGTGAAGCAGCAGGACCGGTAGAAGCAACAGTGACGCCGACTTTGATCTGGGCCAGTACGCTCATCGGCAACGTCAAAGCCAGCGCTCCAGCTAAAACCGTACGCTTTAAAGAAGGGGATAGCTGCATAGTTTGTCTCCGAAAGAAGGGTTGAGCTGCAGTGTTAAAACAGCTCATTTGTTATACATTTTTTACAACAGATACAGCGTAAACGTATCAAATTGAAGGTAAAAACCATATAGGTATTAACCTTAAATTGCCGAAGCCTAAATGAATTCCGCAAGGTAAAGGGGGCTATTATCTAAAATTACGTACCGACTCGTCTTTTAGGGCTTACCCTGTTTTTAGGTTTTCTAACTATTTGCGTTGATCGCGAACAAGGCTACACTGTTAGTTTCTCCATTTTTGATGGCTCCCTATGATGAAAAAAGTGCAAAAAACCTTAGCAGAATGGCAAGCACAGCTCAGCCCCGAGGCTTTTTACGTCACGCGCCAAAGCGGGACTGAACGCCCTTTTAGTGGTAAATATAACGATCACAACGAAAAGGGAATTTATCGTTGCGTATGCTGTCAAACCCCATTGTTTGCCTCAGATACTAAATTTGATGCTGGTTGTGGCTGGCCCAGTTATTTTGCTCCCCTTAACCCAGATAATGTACGCGAAGAAGCCGACTACAGTCATGGTATGGTGCGCACCGAAATTCTATGTAATATCTGTGATGCACACTTAGGGCACGTTTTCCCTGACGGCCCAGCTCCTACTGGTTTGCGTTACTGTATTAACTCAGTTGCTCTTCAATTTGAACCCGCATGAAAAAACTGTTTTTTGACCTTTTCCCTCTCGTTTTATTTTTTATTGCGTTCCGCTATTTTGACATTTATACCGCTACCGCTGTGGCTATGGTCGCATCTGTAGGCCAAATTCTCTGGCTAAAAATCCGAAAAAAAATCATCGAAACCACACACTGGATCAACTTAGGGGTGATTGTGGTCTTTGGCTCAGCAACGCTATTTTTCCAAAACGATGCATTTATTAAATGGAAACCTACTGTGCTTTACTGGCTATTTGCTGGGATTTTATTAGGTAGCCAGCTTTTTTTGGGCCGCAATCTCATGCGTAAGCTAATGGGAGAACAGCTGGTTTTGCCAGAGGCTGCTTGGAATAAACTAAATTACAGCTGGGCTGGTTTTTTTATCCTATCAGGTGCATTAAATCTATTCATTGCTTTTTCGGGGTATTTTACCGAATCCCAATGGGTGAGCTTTAAGGTGTTTGGCTCTTTAGTGCTTTTAATTATTTTTGTTATTTTACAATCCTTGTGGTTAGGTAAATACCTTAAAGACACCTCTGACCAGTAAAATTCACAACGACTATGTCTACTTTAGATCGCATTCGCTTAGTTACTGAACGCTTACAAGCGCTAAACCCAACCCATTTTGAAATTATCGATGAATCTCACTTGCACGCTGGGCACGCCGGCGCTAAAGACGGGGCAAGCCATTTTCGCTTAATTATTGCTTCTGACCAATTTGAGGGGCTCACAACCTTGGCCAAACACCGCCTTATTTACGAGCATGTCCAAGACCTGATCCCCCACCCCATCCATGCTCTTGCTATCGAACTGAAATAAAAAAGGATTTTT
>NZ_JASLIX010000122.1:0-11495 GCF_030152715.1 Paenalcaligenes sp. | reverse complement strand
ACCTCGCCATTTTCTACCAGCACCGTGGCAAACTGCATCGTGGTAGGCGCAATAGAAAAATCAGAAAAACGCGCTGCAAAACGCGCTAAACGCAACAACCGGACTGGATCCTCGATAAACGCATCGCCGACATGGCGTAATATACGTGCTTGTAAGTCCGCATACCCATGCAAAGGATCATGAAGCTGCCCCTGCGCGTCGACGGCCATCGCATTGATGGTAAGATCACGCCGTTGCAAATCGGCTTCCAGAGTCACGTCCACACCAGTATAAAACGTAAAGCCTTGATAACCACGCCCAGATTTACGCTCTGTCCGCGCTAAAGCGAACTCCTCTTTGGTACGAGGGTGAAGAAAAACAGGAAAATCCCCTCCCACTGGAATAAAGCCGCGTTGAGCAAGCTGCTCTGGTGTGGCACCCACCACGACCCAGTCTTTATCCCCTGCCTTCAACCCAAGCAATGCATCGCGTACCGCACCCCCTACCACATAGCAGTCTAACCCAGCTAACAACGGATCCTGTGGTCCAAATAAGGCTTGCAGCGCCTGCTGCTGCGTATCCGACAAGCGCATTAGGGTAGCTCCGTTTTTGCTCTTGCCTGCGGCGCAATCGTACCAAGCCGCTGCTTTAAGGACTGCGGCTGCCCACTAAACACCATGGAATAGTAAGTGGCATTAGATAGCACATTTTTTACATATAAGCGGGTTTCTGTAAACGGTATGGTTTCAGCAAATATCGCTCCCTCTACAGGGCCTTGTAAACGTGAGCGCCAATTAATGGGACGCCCAGGTCCCGCGTTATAACCAGCCGAAGCCAATACCTCAGAACCATTTAACTGCTGTAACACCATATTTAAATAGTTTGTCCCCAAGACGGTGTTGACCTCAAAGTCATTGACCATGGCGGGCTTAAAGGTTTTCATACCAATTTTATTGGCAGTCCATTTGGCTGTTGCTGGCATAAGCTGCATCAAACCCGATGCCCCCACGCCAGAGCGGGCATCTGTCATAAAGCGCGACTCTTGCCGGATTAAGCCATATACCCAAGCGGGATCCAAGCCAATTAAACGTGCTTTTTCTGTAACTTTACCCTCAAATGGCGCAACAAAACGTTGGCTAAAATCAATTTCCTGTTTAGTCAGCAATGAGGTGTTTACAACCCGATCATAAACCTGATGGTGACGTGCTAGCTCTGCAGCGGCGCGTAACTGTCTATCGCTCATTCCTCGGATCCCATACCCCCATTCTGCAGTCGCTTCTGGACGCCAACCTAATTTAAATAACTCCAACGCACGTAATAACGCTGGACGAGTCTGCACATCTTGCATATCGGCTACCGTCACAGCTGGTGGAGCAGGTGGCAACGGAATAGCTCGCCCGAGCTCTTCATTAGCGAGCTGACCATAAAAGCCTAGGTCATCCGTAATCGACATAAAAGCGGCTTGCGCCTCGGTAGCTTTGCCTTGTGCTGCCAAAGCACGACCACGCCAATACACCCACACTGGCTCTGATGCCTGTCGAGCCGACATTTTTGCTATGGCTTGCTCTACCCGCACCCAGTCAATTGGATATTGCCGAAGCTCAGCCCGCACTTCCCAGGCATGGTTATAATCCGTTTTCGGGCTTTTCCCTGATTTTCTATACCAACGCGCAGCATCGTTTTCCACCCGCAAGGCCGGCACTAACCCAAACTGCCCCCACACCCAATCTATGTTTTCTTGAGGCAGTTTGCTTTGCCATTTTTGTTCAATATATTGAGCCTGTGTGGCACGATTTGCTTCACGAGCTAAGCGTGATAAAGCCAATGTGACGAGCTCCTGATCGGCTTGTCCTTGTACCGTGGTTTTCTTATCTAGCCATTGACGAGGCGTTTTCATCAAGGCAGTGTAATCCTGCATTTGTTTACCATCAAAAATAATGGCAGCAAAACGACGCGCATCGTTTGTTTTGCCCTGTTCTAAAGCGGCGCGCATTAAATCACGCACAGCCTGAAAGCCCACCGCCTTATCGGACCATAGTTGGTCTAATAACGACCAGCAAGTCGCCCCAGGCCGAAACGAACGCAACAAAGCCTCTGTGTCTAAACGCTGCCCCTGCATATGTAAACCATAGGCCACCGCACAACGTACCTGTGTATTACCTAAGTCTGCTGGGTTTAGCTGATTGATCAAAGCAAAATCACCGGCTCGCACCGCCGCAATGGCCCAATCCCCTTTTAAGCGTTGGGCTAAATACTCATCATCATACTCACGTAAAAACTGCCACAACTGATCTGAAGGCACAGGACGTGTTGTATCGTAGAGCTGTTGACGCAAATGCCAATAGGCAGGATAAGCACCCAGCACCGGATCGGCTTTTGCCGGCTGGACCAACGCCTCTAACTGTTTCCAGTTTTTGGCTTGTACTGCCTCTCGAGCCTGTAAAACAGCTTGACGCGCTTGCGCTGGGACAGGCGGTAAGCCTTGCCAACGCATGGCGGGGGGTGGTGCTGCTTTTTGGCTAACTACTGTCTGGGTTTGGACTTGTGCATTCGAATCAGAGGGCGCATTAGCTCCAGCGCAGCCAACTAATAGCAAGCTGCCTGCCCAAAGCGCCACTTGTGAAGAAAAACGTTGTCCAGACCAAAACCTGCCTGAAACCTGTTTTTTCTGATACCGTAATTGCATTACCATGTATTCGCCCTTTTAAAGAAAAGCTTATGTCTCTAAACCCAACTGATTTACGTCAAACCCTACTGCGCTTACGCGCCCAACAAGACCCAGCCGACTGCCGACGCGGTGCCCTATTGATGCGCGGCCGTTTATTTACGTGGTTAAATAGCTATAAAAAGCAATGGTCTCACCCAGATCGGCCTATACATATTGCTGCGTTTTGGGCATTAGCTCAAGAACCTGATCTACAGCCGCTTTTACAGCAATGGGCGGATGATAAGCAGTTACGTCTTAGCCTACCCTGTATAGTTGCAGAGAACGCCCCACTGGTATTTAAGCCTTGGCAGCCTACCACCCCCATGAAAAGCGCGCTGTTTGGCGTTCAAGAACCCGATACACTGGAGATTGCCCCCCATCCGGATATTATTCTTGTGCCCACGCTGGGCTTTAGTCGTCAAGGCGACCGCCTAGGTTATGGTAAAGGCTACTATGATCGCACTTTAGCACAGCTCCAAGCCCAATCCCACCCTTTTATTAGTATTGGAATAGCATGGGCTGTGGGCGATTTATCGTCTTATTCTTATCACCCTCAAGCCCATGATGTGCCACTTGATGCCGTCTTAACTGACAAAGGCTGGGCGGTACCTGCCCCGACCTTTACAGGCTAAGACGATTAACAATATTCATGGTGGCTTCCGCGCCGTTTAGCGTGTAAAAGTGCAAGCCCGGCGCGCCACCATCAATTAAATCTTGTGCCAATTGGCTGACCACATCTAAACCAAACGCCCGGATAGAAGCACGATCATCACCAAAATCCGCTAAGCGCAAGCGAATCCACCGAGGAATTTCCGCCCCACACATATTTGAAAAACGCAACAACTGTGAGGAGTTAGTAATAGGCATAATGCCAGGGATGATAGGAATCGTGACACCAGCTTTTTGTACACGCTCCACAAAATCAAAGTAAGCACCTGCACTATAAAAATACTGCGTAATCGCTGCGTCTGCTCCTTGGTTAACCTTATGGACGAAATGACGCACATCGTCATCAAAAGAAAGGGCCTGTGGGTGCATTTCTGGATAAGCGGCTACCTCGATATGAAAGGCATCTCCACTGTGTTCGCGAATAAATGCCACCAGATCGCTGGCATAGCGTAACTCGCCCACATCCCCCCCCATACCGGAAGGCAAATCCCCGCGCAATGCCACTAATCGCTTCACGCCTTTTTGCTGATAAGAGTCCAAAATCTCAGCAATATCGGCTTTACTTGCGCCAATACAAGATAAATGCGGCGCCACATCAAAACCCAAATTTTGCAAAAGCTGCACCGCATCCGCCGTACCCGAGCGGGTGGAGCCCCCTGCCCCGAATGTCACACTCACGTAACTAAGGTTTAACCCCATTAAGGATTTTGCTGAACGCACAAGTTTTTCCTGTGCGGCAATGTCGCGCGGAGGGAAAAACTCCGCGCTAAGAATCGCTTTAGCACTCATTTATTTTTAAATTATGGAATAAGTTTAGACAATAAGCTGGTAGCGATACTGTACACAATCGCTCCAATAAACGCCCACCAGAAACCTGTTACCTCAAACCCTTTGAGGATAGAACCAGCCAGCCAGAATAACAGAGCGTTAATAACCAAAAGAAATAAACCCAATGTCACAATCGTGAGCGGCAGTGTTAGCACTTGTAGCACTGGCTTTAACAGCATGTTTAACAGCCCTAGCACAACAGCCGCTATCAGTGCTGAGCCAAAGCTGGCCACATGAATACCGGGTAATAAGTAGGCTACGATCAATAAGGCTACGGCGTTTAAAATCCATACGAGTAATAAAGTCATCTTCCACGCTCCGTTATAAAAAGGGCATCTACCTTGCAGATGCCCAAAAAAAATTAATAACGATAATGATCGACCTTGTACGGCCCCTCTACGGGAACGTTAATGTATTTAGCTTGTTCTTCTGTTAGCGTGGTTAAATTCACACCAAGCTTAGCTAAATGCAGGCGAGCGACCTTTTCGTCCAAGTGCTTAGGCAATACGTATACCTTACCACTTTCGTAACGCTCACCGTGATTGAAAAGTTCAATTTGTGCAATAGTTTGGTTCGTAAACGACGCCGACATCACAAAAGAGGGGTGACCCGTCGCACACCCTAGGTTGACAAGACGCCCTTGAGCTAACAAGATGATACGCTTGCCATCAGGGAAAATTACGTGGTCCACCTGAGGTTTGATTTCCTCCCACTCCAGATCCGCCAACGAGGCCACGTCAATCTCATTATCAAAGTGACCAATATTACATACAATGGCTTGGTCCTTCATGCGCTCCATATGCTCGCGTGTGATCACATGGTAGTTACCTGTGGCCGTCACAAAAATATCCGCCTTATCTGCTGCTTCTTCCATGGTAACGACACGATAGCCTTCCATCGACGCCTGCAAGGCACAAATGGGGTCGATTTCAGTAACCCAAACCTGAGCGCGTAGCGCTTGCAAAGCTTGCGCACAACCTTTACCCACATCCCCAAAACCACATACTACGGCGATTTTGCCAGCCACCATAACATCAGTGGCACGCTTAATCCCATCGACCAAGGATTCACGGCAGCCATACAAATTATCAAATTTAGACTTAGTCACCGAGTCATTGACGTTGATAGCAGGAAAGGCTAGCTCACCTTGTTTAGACATCTGATATAAACGCTGTACTCCCGTGGTGGTTTCTTCGGTAACGCCTTTAATCTGCGCCAAACGTGTGGAGTACCAGGTTGGATCCTGCTGCAAGCGTGCCCGGATACTAGCGAACATGACTTTTTCTTCGGAGCTACCTGGATGATCCAAAACGGATAGGTCTTTTTCTGCTTTTGCCCCCAGATGCAAGAGCAGTGTGGCGTCGCCCCCATCATCAAGAATCATATTGGCTTGTTCACCCGGCCAATTAAAGATCTCATGGCAATATTCCCAGTACTGCTCAAGGCTTTCGCCTTTAATGGCAAACACGGGAATCTGGTTAGCCGCCATCGCTGCCGCCGCATGATCCTGAGTGGAGTAAATATTGCAAGATGCCCAGCGAACCTCGGCGCCTAATGCCACTAAAGTTTCAATCAACACAGCGGTTTGAATCGTCATGTGCAGGCTACCCGCAATGCGCGCTCCCTTTAGAGGCTGAGCGTCAGCGTACTCTTCACGCGTAGCCATTAGGCCTGGCATTTCAGTTTCCGCAATGGCGATCTCACGACGCCCCCATTCGGCCAAGCCAATATCGGCAATCTTGTAATCAGAAAAGGTAGACATAAAAGCTCCTGTGATGCGGTGATCAGAACAGGAGCAAAAAAATAGCTCACCTACTCTGATCACAGAATTAAGGTGAGCGTCGTTAAAACGATATCTGTTTTACTTCACAAACCTGAGCCTGGCCAATAACGGTCGCAACGCTCCTCAGGTTTGGGGGTGGCAGCAAGCCCTATACGGCGGATTTTACCATCCGCCACCATAGAAAGTGAAATTAAAGCGCCGCTTTTAACGCTGCTGCTTTATCCGTGGCCTCCCACGTAAATTCGGGCTCGCTGCGACCAAAGTGTCCATAAGCCGCCGTTTTTGTGTAGATAGGACGCAATAAATCAAGCATTTGCACAATACCGCGGGGACGCAGATCAAAGTGATCACGCACCATCAAGGCAATTTGATCATCAGGAATGATGCCTGTGCCGTTGGTATAAACCGTAATGTTGATTGGCTCTGCCACTCCGATTGCGTAGCTAACCTGAACTTCGCATTGACGCGCCAAGCCTGCTGCTACAATGTTTTTAGCCACATAGCGCGCCGCATAAGCAGCAGAACGGTCCACTTTAGATGGGTCTTTACCTGAAAACGCCCCACCACCATGTGAGCACGCCCCCCCGTAAGTATCCACAATAATTTTGCGTCCAGTTAAGCCACAATCCCCATTAGGACCACCAATCACAAATTTACCAGTAGGATTCACCAAAAAACGGGTTTTTTCTGTAAGCAAACCTTCGGCAAAAGTGGGACGAATAATTTCCTCGATCACTGCCTCGTGAATGTCCTTTTGGCTGATTTCTGGATCATGCTGGGTAGACAGCACCACGGTATCGACCTCGGTAGGCTGACCGTCTACATAACGGAAAGTGACTTGAGCCTTGGCGTCTGGGCGCAGCCATGGCAAACGCCCATCTTTGCGTAGCTCGCTTTGACGCTGCATCAGACGATGCGAATACCAAATGGGCGCTGGCATTAAATCGGGAGTTTCATCGCAGGCATAGCCGAACATTAAACCCTGATCGCCAGCACCTTGATTCATGATTTCCTCAGGGGTGCGGTCTACACCTTGAGCGATATCAGGAGATTGTTTATCGTATGCTACCAACACCGCGCAGCTTTTATAATCAATGCCATAATCGGCATTGTCATAGCCAATGCGCTTTAGTGTATCCCGTGCCACATCAATGTAGTTCACATTGGCTGTGGTGGTGATTTCGCCAGCCATCACGACTAAACCCGTATTACATAGGGTTTCAGCAGCAACGCGTGCGTTAGGATCTTGGGTGAAAATCGCATCAAGAACAGCATCAGAAATCTGATCGGCGACCTTGTCTGGATGGCCTTCGGAAACGGATTCGGAAGTAAAAAGAAAATCGTTATGTGCCACAGTAATACATCCTGTAGGTTTTTAGTTAAAGCAAGGGCGTTGCACCACAAAAAAGCCTAAACAAGACATATCAGGGCGCGACGCTTTAGCGGGAATTTAGGTCTCTATATGAGAGTATCGCTCCGCAAGTTGTCGGTTAACTCAGCGATAGTTCTATTTTAAGCAAAAATAACCGAAGATTCATACTATATTGTTATTTATCCACACCGCATTCACTTATTATGTTTTTGTTTCTGCTCAAACTGATTGCTAAACTCCCTTTACGCTGGCTTCATGGCATCGGTCGATGCCTTGGGGTTCTCGTGTATTTATTTCCTGGTCGCTATCGCAATCGTTTACGCGCCAACGCCGCCCAAGCCGGCTACGATTCCTCTGCTTTTGCGCGCCAAGCCGCTGCAGAAACAGGCGCCATGATTTTAGAAACCCCTAAAGTCTGGTTAGATGCCCCAACCTGTTTACGTAAATGCATCTCCACCGACGAGCACGTCGTTACGCAAGCACTCGCCGAGGGCAAGGGTGTATTGTATTTAACGCCCCATCTGGGCTGCTTTGAGATCACAGCGCGTACCTTAGTCAAACATGGTCCAATTACCGTCATGTTTCGACCACCCCGCCAAGCTTTTATTGAGCCCGCTATGCGCGAATCGCGTAATATGCCGGGGTTAAACGCAGTGCCAGCCTCCGTACGTGGGATTCGTGAATTTTTACGAGCCCTCAAACGCGGCGAGGCCGTGGGCATGTTACCAGATCAGGTCCCGAGCTCTGGTGATGGCATGTGGGCTCCTTTTTTTGGGCGCGCCGCTTACACCATGACTCTAGCCGCCAAGCTAGCCCTGCAAACCAATGTACCTGTGGTATTAACCGCAGGTGAACGCCTGCCCAAAGGGCAAGGCTGGCGTATTCACTATTTACGATTACACTTGCCTGAGCCTGCCACGCTAGAAAGTATGGTCTATGCGATTAATAACGCCATGGAAACCCTAATCCAACGTTTTCCCGCTCAGTACCTATGGAGCTATAACCGTTATAAAATCCCCCCAGAGGCGCCTGCTATTCCTTCTTCTTTACAACGTTAGTTATTGTAGGATTTTTACCCATGCGTCATTACCCAGTTTCTGCAGAAGAGGTCGCGCAGTTTTTAGCTCAAAACCCACAGTTTTTTTTAGAACGACCTGACCTACTTTTAGGGTTACGCTTGCCGCACCCTCGTACCGATAAGCTAATTTCTCTGGCCGAACGTCAAACCTTGCTCTTACGAGAAAAAAACCAACGACTCGAAAAACAAATCCACCAGTTTTTACATAACGCGCGTGAAAATGAGCTGATTAGCCAAGCCTTACTTAACTGGACGTGTGAACTCTTAGCCAAACCACAAACCACAATACAGATTTGCACAACCATGTGCGCAAGCCTACAAAAACAATATGGCTTACAAAGTATTGAGTTGCGACTCTGGTGGGATCAACACCCTTTCCCCGTTGCTGACACCACCCCCAGCACAAGAGCATGGGTAGAACGAAGAGAGACACCCTATACGGGACCTGTGTCAGGCAGTCCAGCTGGTGCTTGGTTTAAGCAGCCCATGGCCTCAATGGCGGTGATCCCTCTGTATGCGTGGGATAAGCCCCACTGTGTAGGGGCATTAGCGTTAGGCTCAGATATGGCCTCTCGCTTTACCTATAATATCGGTACGGATTTTTTAGTGGCGATGGGAAAAATTTTTATGGCTATGTTGACACGCTATTATGAACCACAAAAACACATTGCCTAATACAGACACAGCAATTCAGCAATGGTTACAGTATCTGCAGTCCGAGCAAGCAGCGGCAGACACCATCGCGGCTTACCGACGCGACCTGGCTCATCTAACCCGTTTATACCCACTGCCCTCACCAGCTCGTTACGCCCCCAACCATTTACAATTTGCCTTGGGGCAACTTCAGGCCGAGGGCATACAAGCGCGCAGTCTGGCGCGCATGCTATCAGCGTGGCGTAATTTTTTTAACTGGTTTAGTCAGCACTATCAAACCAACTATAACCCTACGCTGCATCTACGTGCCCCAAGCGGTCCCATCCCCGCACCCAAAATTTTATCCATTACCCACACTGAAAAACTGCTGAACGCGATCCCCGCCGAGGATGCCGATGCCGTGGCTTGGCGTGATCAAGCTATGTTTGAGCTTTTATATTCCAGTGGCTTAAGGCTAGCTGAGCTGGTAGCGCTGGATACTCACCCTTTTCAAACCCCACACTACCAATCCAAAGCGTGGGTTGACCTTGAAACAGCCGAGGTCACGATTCACACCAAAGAGGAGCGCCAACGCACCCTGCCCATTGGCAGCAAAGCCATCACTGCCTTGCAAAAATGGCTAGAAAAACGCGCCGAACTTGTTCCCTCTGCTGTGCTCCAATCACCTCTGACTGATATGGACAGTGCTGCGGCGTTGTTTTTAGGGGTACGAGGGCAACGCATTAGTCCCCGCGTCATCCAAAAACAACTACAGCAGCGCGCCCAACAGGTTGGTATCCCTAAACCGGTGTTTCCTCATCGCTTGCGCAATAGTTTTGCTAACCATTTGCTAGAGTCTTCAAATGACACGCAAGGGGTTCAACAACTTTTGGGGCACGCCAATATCAGCTCCACACAAAGCCTTAGCCAACTAAGCGATGAGCAACGGGCCCAATTTTTAAAACTACACCCGCGGCATCAGCGTCCACCCGAAACCTAGGGCTCTAGAGCCTCTAGCAATGCTTCGCCATTCCACTGCATCATACCCAAATACGTAGACGCGGCATGTGGCGCTTTGGCCAAAGCATCTGAATACAACGGCTTGCCTATTTTAGCGTGGGTTTCCCGTGCTATCTGCTCTAACAGTTTGGGGCTGGAAATGTTTTCCATAAACAAAGCTTTAACATGGTTATCTCGCATATAATCAATCAAACCAGCCAGCTCCTTTGCCGAAGGCTCTGCTTGATTCGACGCCCCAAGTAGAGACAAAAACTCAATATCATAAGCCTGCCCAAAATAGCCAAATGCATCATGCGAGGTCACCACCGTACGATTTTGATCGGGAATCCGTGCAAAATCCTCGACAAAGCGTTGATGCAATTGCTGTATAGCCTGGGTGTAATCCTTAGCTCGCTGTGAATAGTACACACTGTTTTCAGGATCGACTTCGATTAAAGCTTCTACAATGTTTTTCACGTACACTTGCGCGTGGGCTAAGCTTTGCCACGCATGTGGATCGTACTCACCGTGGTCATGCCCATGATGGTCGTGCGCATCATGATGATCGTGACCAGGCTCATGCTCCTCTTCGTACGCTCGTAACGGAATACCCTCAATCGCTTCCACTACCTTACCTTGATACCCCGCAGACTGTACAAGCCGTGGCAGCCAGGCTTCAAAATGGGCTCCATTGATCAGGACCAAGTCGGCCTTCTGTAGAGTTTTAGCATCACTCGGGCGTGGCTCAAAGCTATGGGCATCACTCTCAGGCCCTATGATTGCAGTAGAAACCACCTTATCCCCGCCCACCTGCTGCACCATATCTGCCAAAATGGAAAAGCTACTTACAACCTCGAGCGGCTTTGCTTGTGCTGAGCCTAGCGCCCAAATCCCAAAAGCTACGCCAAACCCAACGGATTTAATCCACGTGTTTATCATTCTTTCCCCCAGTACTTACTCGTTGATAAGCGCGTATGGAACGACGTATCACTTGCCAAATCCCATCATAACGCCCAAAAAATATCGATAAAAAATAGATGGTTCCTGCAACCAAAATAATGGCTGGCGAGGCCGGCACATCAGCATGAAAGGACAACAGCAACCCAAAATACGATGCCACCACCCCCAGCCCCCCAGCACAGGCCATTTGCTGGCTAGCTGAATGCACCCAAAACCGAGCTGATGCCGCCGGCAGCATCATAATCCCTACCACCATCAATGTTCCCAATACTTGAAAACCCGCAACTAACGTCATAACTAACAGCACAAGGAAAATCGCATGTACCCACCCCATACGCTTGGACTGCAAACGTAAAAAGAACGGATCCAAACAATCCATCACTAAGGGACGATAAATCAGACTCAAGACGATCAAACTTAAAGTGGAGGTGGCTGTAACTAATAACAATGCTTCGTCATTTAGCCCAAGCACTGTGCCAAATAACAC
>NZ_JASLIX010000108.1:0-3671 GCF_030152715.1 Paenalcaligenes sp. | reverse complement strand
TGAAGCGTTTTTAAATTTTTGTCAACCTGTATTTAGGTGACCCGCTTTATTTTCAAATCAAACATAAAAATTTATGGCTGGCATGCTGCCGTAAACCGGTAAACGTTTAGGTTTGATTCCCTGCGAAAGCATTAAACTATAACACACAACAAAATAAAAAGTAAAGCTTAATTTTGCTGCGCCGCGTTAACCGCGAAAGATTTAAATTATGAAGTAATTTTAATCCTGTGTCAAGCAGCTTAATGCTGAATCTTTCTGACCCGGGTTCCCTGATGCGGGTAAACCCCAAGGGGTGCTGCGAAAGAAAAGTAACTATAGCAAGCCTAAAAAATAAAAGCAAGCTTATTTGAAAATAAAAAAACAAATGGCATACCTAAATCTTATGAGGTGGGCACGCCCCCATACCTATTCATGCTTAAAACCGCTAAGCTAACACTATTACTCTATTTATATAGTTCCTACACACCCATGTCCGAAGATATTCTTATTAATGTTACGCCATTTGAAACCCGCGTTGCACTTGTAGAACAAGGCCAAGTACAAGAACTGCATGTAGAACGAAGCATACAGCGCGGCTATGTGGGCAATATTTACTTAGGCAAAGTTGTGCGGGTTCTGCCTGGGATGCAAAGTGCTTTTATTGAAATTGGTCTAGAGCGAGCAGCTTTTATCCATGTGGCAGACCTGCGACAAAATCGCAAGGAGCGCATTGAGGGAACCCCCCCAACGCCGATTGAAAAGCTCCTATTTGAAGGGCAGTCTCTCATTGTCCAAGTCACCAAAGATCCCATCGGGACCAAAGGTGCGCGACTTTCCACGCAAATTAGTATTGCTGGACGCATGTTGGTCTATCTGCCTTATGATCCCCATATTGGCGTTTCGCAAAAAATCGATGATGAGGCATGCCGACAGCGTCTCAAAGAGCGGGTGCAGCAGCTAGCCGGTACAGAGGAAGGTGGATTTATTGTGCGTACTCAGGCGGAAATCGCTACTGATGAGGAACTACAAACAGACTGTCTGTATCTAAAAAAGCTATGGGGGATTATTTTACAACGCCTAAAAACGCAAGGGAGCCCCTCTACGCTTTACACCGAGCTGCATTTACACCAACGTATTTTGCGCGATGTTGCTTCCCCTTCTACGGATAAGATTATTGTGGACTCGCGGATGGTGTTTCAGCAAATGAAAGAGTGGGCCGAAGTCTACACCCCAGCTTTGGTCGACAAAATCCATCATCATAGCGGTAGCCGCCCCCTATTCGATACAGTACGTGCCGAAGAGGAAATCCAACGAGCCTTATCTAGACGTGTAGATTTAAAATCTGGTGGATATTTAATTATTGATCAAACAGAAGCGCTCACGACGGTGGACGTCAATACAGGAGGCTATGTAGGCGGCAGGAATTTTGGTGATACCATCTTTAAGACAAACCTAGAAGCTACTGTTGCCATCGCCCGTCAGTTACGCTTACGTAATCTAGGTGGGATTATTATTCTGGATTTCATCGACATGGAAAACCCAGAGCACAGAGAATCAGTCCTGGACGAGTTACGTAATGCGGTAGCAAAAGACCGCACCCGCATTACGATTAGCGGTTTTAGCCAGCTAGGTTTGGTTGAAATGACCCGAAAGCGCACACGCGAGTCGCTATCGAATTTACTTTGTGAGCCTTGCCCCACCTGCCAATCTCGCGGCTCGGTGTTAACCGCAAGAAGCGTGTGCTATGAAATCCTAAGAGAAATTCTGCGAGAGGCAAGGCAGTTTAACCCAAAAGAGTTTCGTATCCTTGCCTCTCAAGACGTAGTGGATTTGTTTTTAGAGGAAGAAAGCCAGCATCTTGCTCAAACAGGCGATTTTATAGGGAAGCCTATTTCGCTTGAGGTAGATGCCATGTATTCCCAAGAACAATACGATATTATTTTGTTTTAGAGGGAATGCCTTGGGGGCAACGATCCGGTTTAGCCAAAGCTTGAAGCACCCCCGAAATCAAGGGGGCATTTTTCGCATAATAGCTATACCCCACCACACCTAGCTTACCTGTTGCGTAAGCCGTTAAATCTAGCATGACTTGATCTTTTAAATCGGTAGCCCCCGCTGGCCCATATCGCACCGTGGCAAAGTGTACTTGCAAAGGATCTTTTGTAAATGAGTACTCTATATCACATGCTTGTGCATGCATGTAAAGGCGTCGCTGTACGGTCGGCAAGTCCATATAGATAGGTGTGTCATGGTGTTCATAAATGGGTTTACGTAAATCAAACTCTCGCAAACCGGTATCTGCCGTAGCCATACAACCGCTCATACCAACCGCCAAGGCTATCAGAGCCAATCGCATTTTTTTCATCTTTTTCCCTTAAGTGGTAGCAAACTGCATTTCGTAAAGATTGGCATACACGCCCTGCTGTGCCAAAAGCTCATCATGCGTGCCAGACTCTACAATCTGACCTTCGTCCAAGACAATGATCCGGTCTGCATTTTTGACTGTGGATAAGCGGTGAGCGATCACTAATGTACTACGGTTGCTCATGAGTCGCTCTAAAGAGAGTTGTACCTGACGCTCTGACTCGTTATCCAAAGCTGAAGTGGCCTCATCTAAAATTAAAATTGGAGCGTTTTTTATCAAAGCACGTGCAATAGCTAAGCGTTGGCGCTGTCCCCCTGAAAGGTTCCCGGCCTTTTCCCCCACTTGTGTATGAATACCTTCGGGTAAGGAACGCACAAACTGTGCTAAGTTAGCGGCCTCTAGGGCTTCCCAAACCTTTTCCTCGGGAACATCGGCATAAGCACCATACGCTACATTATCCTTAATACTACCCTCGAAAAGCACCACATCCTGGCTTACAAAGGATTGATGTAAGCGCAAAGAGTGAAGCTGCAGCGCAGAGGCAGGCATATCATCGATAAAGATCTCCCCTTCTGTAGGCTCCACAAAACGCGGCAACATATTAGCAAGCGTAGTTTTACCACTGCCTGAGCGCCCCACTAACGCCACTGTCTGCCCAGGATGAATGGTAAATGACACATCACGAATAGTGAGTTTGTCTTGGTTTGGATAACGGTGTGAGATATGGCGGAACTCGACTTTACCATGGATAGGGGTAGCTAACTGCTGAGTCCCCGTGTCCGCCTCAGGGTCGTAATCCACTAAAGCAAATACACTCTCTGCAGCAGTCAACATTTTTTGCACGGTACCCGTGATATTCGCTAAACGACGAATCGGATCAAACAGCTGGACTAGCGCCGCCATAAAAGCAGCAAACCCCCCCACCGTTAGCCCTTTAGCCGTGGCTTGATACAATGCAACCGCTATGACGGCCGCTACCGCAATAGAAATAAAGAACTGTGTAATCGGCGATAAAGCAGCACTGGCACTAGCCGCTCGCATGGCAAAGCGACGTATACGACCATTCACATACTGAAAGCGCTCAGCTTCGCGCTCGTAGCCATCGAACAGCTTAATGACTCGCTGCCCTTCGATGGTTTCCCCTACTACACGGGTTAGCTCCGCATTCATATCCAAGGCGCCACGGTTAATGCGACGTAAGCGTTTAGAAATAATGCGTGCGGTTATATAAGCCACGGGCAACATCACAAAAACAATCAAGGTCAGCTGCCAAGACATATAAAGCAGTACCGCGATCAATGCCACCACCGTTAAGCTTTCGCGTACC